>DAOOJC010000082.1:0-6592 GCA_035384905.1 Acetivibrio sp.
TGGGATTGCATTCCCACACCGTCAAGTACTCCCTTGTTGTATAAAGATGCACACATTGAAGCAATACAGTCCCTCTTGTGATCCCAGTACTCGTTGTAATCATTGTAGAAGAGTTTACAATTTGCCGGAGCATATTGTCTTGCATATGTAAATGCTTTCTCAATAAACTTATTGTCTCCGTATATTTGAACCCATGGAGATTTTCCGTTTCCATATCCCGGCTCTCTTGCACCGCCGTAATTTTTGGTCCTGTTGGAATCATCACTTACTGCCTCATTTACAACATCATAAGCATAAAGATTTAATGACGGATACTGTCTTTGTATTTCAGCAAACAAGTTTTTAATATAGCTTTCCAAACGCTGATCCATAACCGATTGGGACACCCAGCTGCCATAGTCCGAGAAATTATCCTTAAAAAACCACTGAGGTGTCTGGGCGTGCCATACTAATGTATGACCCCTGACGCCCATGTTATTTTGTGCACAGAAATTTAAAATGCTTGCTGCACGGTTTAGAGAAACCTTGATATTGGTATTGGTTGACCCGGATTGAACCATTGTGGCATCAGGCTTCATTTCATTTTCACAGGTAATACTGTTAAACTCTTTCATAATCAAAGCCTTTATTGTTGAATTTTGTACTGTTCCGGAGTTAAGTACTGATCCCACTCTGAAATAGTTTGCATATATATCCTTTAATACACGATTACCTGCTGCCGATACCGTGTTTGTCCCGATTTTTGCTTTTTGAGTTATAGATACATCGTCAAAAATGAAATTCGAAGTACTGTCGGTAGTGATAGATAAAGTAATATCCAATGCAGTTTTGGGTGCTTTATATTTTGTTGAAATGCGAACCCATTCTCCGCCGGCAACATCCTCTGCTGCAATTACTTTTGAAATTCTCTCTTCCGTTTCTGCATCCAGATAGCTCAAAGAAAGGTTAAAGGTTTCAATACCGGTTCCGTCGTGTTTTACAAAAACGCTATAATTATATTCCGTACCGCCGTCAAGATAAAAACCCTTTTGCGAATAGGCACCGTCCTTTTCGCTGGAGCGGTTTGCTACCATCATACCTCTTGTAGCATTATTCCCTTGGTTTTCAACAGCCTCTAAAACCGTATCGACTCCTTCATTGCACCATCCGTCAAAGTTCACTTCAAATGTGTCGTTGACAAGCTCGAAATCGGCGTATATTATGCCCGTGTTTATAGGCAATACTGAAAACACGCCGATTATCAAAATAATGGCTGTAATTTTCGCCAAAATTCTTTTGATTTCCATACTATTCCTCCTCTAAAAAATAATTAAATAATAAAATTAATTCTTTATTTTTGTATTATTTATTCGTAAGATATCTATTTTTCAGTTGGGAATTTTCACGAATTTTAGATTTATTATTGTGAAAAAAGCACATTTTTCGGACTTTAGAAATATTATCTCTCTAATTCAAGACTATAACTGTGTCACTTATTGTACTAAAAGAAAAACTCCCCGATATAATCCTATATTATTATTATACACTTTTTCGACATGTAAACCAAGAGTCATGTCCAATTTTCCATATTCCGTATTTCGGTATACAATACTATAGCCGTGTACATATGTACCTATCCTAACAGGCTTATTCTGTAAACACAACGGACTTTTAATCCGTTGGCCGGACGTTTTATATATCTAACCAAACAGGCTTATCTGGTTGCTCTCAGACCAACCGTCAAGGCATCCGTTCTGCTGCAGAATCTCTATTACTGTCTTGCTTACTTTTGCCCTGACCCTCAGGTCATCAACAGACAAAAACTCTCCCTGGTTCCTCGCCTCAACTATATTCTGAGCTGCCGTAATCCCCAGACCCTGAAGGGCATTCAAAGGAGGTCTGATACCGTCAGGAGTTATCTGAAACTTTGTGGCATCGGACTTGTAAATGTCAATGGGTAAAAAGCTTATTCCCCTGGCATACATTTCATTTGCCACCTCAAGAATGGTAAGAACGTTCTTTTCCTTTTGGGTCATGTTATTGCCTTTTTGTTCTAACTCCCGAATGCAGCTTCTTACCTTAGCCTGTCCATGGCACATCATGTTGGCGTCAAACTCGTCCGCCCTGACAGTAAAATAGGTAACATAAAACGCCTCAGGATAATACACCTTAAACCACGCAATTCTAAAAGCCATCATAACATAGGCTGCCGCATGGGCCTTAGGGAACATGTATTTTATTTTTTTACATGACTCAATATACCAGTTGGGTACCTTATTTTCTTTCATTATTTGTTCGTATTCTTCCTTAAGCCCTTTGCCCTTTCTCACATCCTCCATAATTTTAAAGGCTGTTTTATGGGGAAGCCCGCAATGAATCAAATACAGCATAATATCGTCCCTGGTACATATAACCTCAGATAGCGTCGCCACTTTATTCCTGACAAGATCCTGGGCATTGTTGAGCCATACATCGGTTCCATGGGACAGTCCCGATATCCTTATGAGTTCGGAAAAGGTTGTCGGTCTCGTATCCACCAGCATCTGCCGAACAAATTTTGTCCCAAACTCCGGTACGGCAAAGGTTCCCACCTCGCTGTTTATGTCTTCCGGCCGGACATTTAAAGGCTCGGTACTGCTGAAAAGGCCCATTGTTTTTTCTTCTCCTATGCGAATTGTCCGGGCGTCAACCCCGGTAAGGTCCTCAAGCATCCTTATGACCGTAGGATCGTCATGTCCCAATATGTCCAGCTTCAAAAGCCTTCCGCTTATGGAGTGGTAATCAAAATGGGTGGTAATAATGTTTGACGTGGTATCGTCTGCAGGACGCTGTATCGGACAGAACTCGTATATTTCCCGGTCCTGGGGAACAATCATAACACCTCCGGGGTGCTGACCTGTGGTCCTCTTTACGCCGGTACACCCCTTAACCAGCCTGCCTATCTCCGCATTGGTCTTAACCAACTCCCGTTCATCAAGATAATTCTTGACAAAACCAAAGGCCGTCTTTTCCGCAATGGTTCCAATGGTACCTGCCCGGTATACATGTCCGACCCCAAACAGCTCTTCCGTGTATTTGTGGGCAACCGGCTGGTATTCCCCTGAGAAGTTAAGGTCAATATCCGGCTCTTTATCTCCGTCAAATCCCAAAAAAGTTTCAAAGGGAATATCATATCCGTCCCTTTTTAGCTCCTTACCGCAATTGGGACAAACCTTGTTCGGCAAGTCAAAACCGCAGCCATAGCTTCCGTCCTGGATAAATTCACAGTATTTGCAGCTTTCGCAGATATAGTGAGGCGGCAGGGAATTAACCTCGGTTATACCGATAAGATATGCTATAAAGGAAGAACCGACAGATCCCCTCGAACCCACAAGATAACCGTCGCTCAGGGATTTTTTTACAAGCTTCTGTGCAATAATATACATAACTGAAAAACCATTCTTTATAATGGAGTTCAGCTCCTTTTCCATCCGTTTTTCCACAACCTCGGGAAACTTTTCTCCATATATCTCCTTTGCCCTTTTTTCCGCCAAAGTCCGAATCTCCTCCTCGGCACCTTCTATCTTGGGCGGGAAAGTACCATTGGGAATGGGAATTATATCCTCACAGATATCCGCTATCTTGTTCGTATTTTCAACAACCACCTCATGGCATTTCTTTTCCCCGAGATATTCAAATTCCTCCAACATCTCTTCTGTGGTACGCAAATAAAGGGGGGCCTGATTGTCCGCATCGGAAAAACCCTGTCCTGCCATAAGTATTCTTCTGAAGACCTCATCTTCCGGATCTATAAAATGAACGTCGCAGGTTGCAACCACCGGCTTGTTATACTTCTCTCCCAAAGCCACGATCTTCCTGTTTATATCTTTAAGCTCCTCCTGGCTGTTAACCGTCCCGTTATCTATCATGAACTGATTATTGCCCAGAGGTTGTATTTCAAGATAATCATAGAACCTTACGATTTTTGAAATCTCCTCATCGCTTTTCTTTTCAAGTATTGCCCTGTAAAGCTCTCCTGCCTCACACGCACTGCCAAGAATAAGCCCATCTCTGTATGACATAAGAAGCTTTTTCGGCAGTCTCGGCCTTTTATGAAAATACTTTAGATGCGACTCTGAAATAATTTTATAAAGGTTCTTAAGACCTATGTAATTCTTAACAAGAATAATGGCGTGATATGTGGAATGTGATTTATAACTGTTTTCACAATCACCAAAAGCATTATCTATATCATCAATAGTCCTAACATTTTTTGCTTTCAAAATATCAATACATTTGGTAAAAATACCTGCACAAGCCATAGCATCATCAAGGGCCCTGTGATGGTTTTTCAATTCAACCCCTAAATGCTTCGCAACAATATTCAGCTTATGCCTTGAAAGCTCGGGAAATAACTTCCGGGAAAGCTCCAGGGTATCCACAACGGGATTTTCCATGTCCATTCCCAGAAGCCGTGCGTTGTGCCTTATAAATCCCGTATCAAAGGATGCATTATGTGCCACCAGCACTGCCCCTTTTGAAAACTCCAGAAACTCCGGTAAAACCGATTCAATGGTTAGTGCCTCTGCCACCATTTCATCGGTAATGCCCGTAAGCTTTACAATAAGCTCCGGTATCGGTACCTGAGGATTTACAAAGGTGCTGTATGTATCCACTACCTTCCCGTTCCTAAGCTTAACTGCACCAATCTCGGTAATCTTGTCCTTATCGGGTTGAAGACCTGTGGTCTCAATATCAAACACGACAAAATCACCATCAACCAAATGTCCGTTAGCAAAGTAGACTATCGGGACGTCGTCATCCAAAAGATATGCTTCAACACCGTAAATAACCTTTATTCCATATTTTTTCCCAGCATCAGCCGCATCCGGGTATGCCTGCACAACCCCATGGTCGGTTATGGCAATTGCCTTGTGTCCCCATTCATGGGCCCTTTTCACCAATTCCTTAACCGGAGTGACACCGTCCATTGCACTCATCTGTGTGTGGAGATGCAGTTCCACCCTTTTTTCTTCCGCATTATCTTTTTTGGTCTTTTTTTGGACCTGGATAATGTCTGAAGCAATTACCGTAAGTTCTTTTGAAAATTTATCATACTGTGCTTCGCCCCGGATCTTCACGGAAGAATTCTCCTTCAACCTCTCTATAACGTTCTCATGCTTGCTCTTATTCAGAAAAATCTTTACGGTAATCGAACCGGAATAGTCCGTTATGTCAAATATGTAAAGAGTCTTACCGCTGTTAAGGGTTCTTTCCTCCGTCCTTATAATATCGCCGCACAGGGCAACTCTGCCGGAATCCTGTGTAACCTCGGACATTTTCATTATACTGTCATTAAAACTTTTACCTAAAATAATATCCGAATCCGCCGCCTTTGCATTTGAAGTATAGGACCTGGTAGACTCTGCCACCCTTGCCTCCTTCTGAATATTGTTTATGACAGTATCGGTCACAACTTTGGCTTCTTCATTTTCCCTTAACTCAATATACTCATTTATAACTTCCTCATTTATCATGCTGTCTATAAATTCAACCCGGATCTTTACTCCAAAACCGTCCTCCAGTATTTTTTCAATCAGGCCGTCGCATTTCTTGCTTTTTAATATCTCACTGCCCTTTGTTTTAAGTTGTATTTGGAGCCTTTTATCTTCGATGCTCCATACACATCCGTCCATTATTCCCCTGCATAATGCGATTTTTTTCCTTACTGTATATACAATACTCTTCCAGTATTTTGCAACCAGCTCTTCCACGGATAAATCAACATTAAAAAAGGCCTTAATATAGACATCCTCAAGTACAAATATCCCTCTTAAGGTCTGTTCCAAATTTTCCAAGGCCTCTGCCGGTATCAGATTTTCCGACGTTATTTGAATTTCCAGCTTCCTAGATTTTTTATAAAGGTTTATGCCCTGAATCCTCGCAGAACCGAAATATTTCTTTACAACATCATTGTCCTTAATCTCCGGGAAAAGCTCCGGGAGCATCTTATCCTGTATTGTAACCTTTTGCATATTAAACCCCTCTTTTTGCACTACATTTTCATAATTTCCTCCATAAGCTCGTCCACTATTCTGTCCTGAGGAATTTTTCTTATTATTTCACCTTTTTTGAAAAGAAGTGCCCCATTCTTACCTCCCGCAATACCGATATCGGCTTCTCTTGCCTCACCGGGTCCGTTTACTGCACACCCCATAACAGCAACCTTTATCGATTTGTCAAGCTTTCCAAGCCTCTCTTCCACCTCTGAAGCTATTTTTATCAGATCTATCTGGCATCTTCCGCATGTCGGACAGGAAACAAACTCAACTCCCCCCTCTAAAAGACCGAGGGACTTTAACAATTCGTTCCCTACTCTTACTTCCTCTCTTGGATCGCCGGTAAGGGAAACCCTTATTGTATCCCCTATGCCTTCTGCCAGCAAGCATCCCAAACCTGCACAGGATTTAATAGTACCTCTGAACAACGTCCCTGCCTCGGTAACACCGATATGCAGCGGATAATCCGTTTTTTCGGACATCAACCTGTATGCTGCAATGGTCATTGGCACACTGGATGCCTTTAAGGAAAAGACAATATCGTAAAAATCCAATTCCTCCAGTATCCTGGCATG
>DAOOJC010000083.1:0-6542 GCA_035384905.1 Acetivibrio sp.
AATCCCTTCTCTATTGCCTCATCCTTCTCCATGGTCTTAATCTTTGTTATGTCTTCGATCCTGCCTATATATGATAAGACTTCGTTTGATGCCTCAATAGGCAGCTGCCCCCCGTCTTCACCATACACCTTGTAACCGTTATATTCCTTTGGATTATGGCTTGCCGTAACCATTACACCTGCAGCAGCCTTTAAATGCCTAACCGCAAAGGAAAGCTCCGGTGTAGGTCTCAGCTCATCAAAAAGGTACACCTTAATTCCATTGCCGGTAAAGACCTTTGCAACCTCCAGGGCAAACTCCGGTGATTTACGCCGCGAATCATGGGCAATAACAACTCCGCTGTCGGCCATGCCACGACTGTTAACATAATCGGCCAAACCCTGTGTAGCCTTTCTGACCGAGTAAATGTTCATTCTATTGGTACCTGCACCTATAATGCCTCTAAGACCACCGGTACCAAATTCCAGATCCTTATAGAATCTCTCTTCTATTTCATCCGGATTGTCTTTAATGCTATTGAGCTCATTCCTGGTCTCCATATCGAAATATTCATTTTCCAACCAAAATTTAAAAACTGCATTACTGGACATAAACTTCTCTCCTCAATCAAACAAAATTCAATTAAAAAAAATCTCATTCCTTAGTATACCACATTCTATGCATATTACAACAATTTTATTATGTAGTTTATTTGATTTACTTCAAAAAATTATGTATCGATCTCAGGCATAGTCTAACTATGCAGGGAATCAAAGTTTTAATCATTTACAGTGTAAATCGACAAATATAATACTTGGCAATTTGCATAAATAATGCTATAATAAAATTGTAATACATTCTACCTCCCTAATTAAGGTATAAGGAGATAAATAGGCTTATGAAACAGGGCAAAATTGCCGAAAGGCAATGACGCAAAGCCATGGATCTAAGTCGGAAAAGCAAAGCTTTTTCGATATGATTGCCAGGTTACCATTAAAAGTTCTGTTTATACTCTTAATAATATATTTGGAAATAGGTCTTTATTTCCTTATACCACTTTTTTTAAGATAGATACAAAAAATAAGGGCACAAGCCCTTTTTTCATTTCCCAAAAAAATTATACCCGTAAAACACAGCTAATTACTTTGCGAATGAGAAACGAAGAAAAATATGTAAGAAACAATTTCCGTAATATTTTTCTTCATCTTCATTCTTTATTTACACCTATAAAACTCAAATCATTACTTTGTGAAGGTATAAATAACCTTAATTATAACAGGACCAATCAGAACGGAAAAAATGGTCGGAAAAATAAACAACACCATAGGTATTAGCATCTTGACCGGTGCCTTCATAGCTTTCTCCTTTGCCCTCTGTCTCCTCTTCTCCCTCATCTGTTCGGATTGAATTCTAAGTACATTACCAATGCTTACACCAAGCTGGTCCGCCTGGATTATTGAGCCTATAAAGGTAGTAAGGTCAGGAATATTCACCCTCTGTGCCATATCCTTAAGGGCGTCTCTTTTTTGCTTTCCAACCTTCATCTCGTTCAGTACGTCTTCAAATTCCGTTGCAATAGGTCCGGGCATTTTATCGATAACCTTGGCGAGGGCCCCATCGAATCCCAGTCCCGCTTCTACGCTAACCGTAAGTAAGTCCAGAACATCCGGGAGAGAATTGCAAATCACTTTTTGCCTTTCTTTGATTTTTCTGTTTAACAGCATGTTGGGAAAAAGCACCCCGAAGCACAGTTCAATTATGCATATAAAGACAACGGTTCTGGCATCAAAACCCATGTACATGCTGAATGCAGCTGTAATCAGAGGCAAACCGATAACAATCATTATTTGAATATTAATCCAATCCTTTATTGCCAGGTTAAATGGGTTACCTGCGGTAATAACCTTTCTTTCAAACACCGAAATTATTTCTTTTGGCGTCACCTTTAAAACCACTTTGGTTATATCATCCAGCATCGGCCTTACAATCCTGACAAACAAGGGCTGGTTCAATTCACTTTCCAATGATTTGTTTTCTTCCTTGCTGATTTTGTCAAGCCTTATGCTTATTACCTTTCTGTTTCTATAATAAACTCCCAGGAATGCATAGAAAATAAGGCAGGACGAAATAAATACCGAAACCAAAAGCAAATACATTACCATATTCATCTGCTCACACCTCGATTTTCACAATTTTGCTTATGAAATATATCCCCATGAACTCCATAAATACAGAAAACCCAAGTATTGCAAGCCCCAGAGGATCTGTAAACAATATGCTTATATGCTGCTTGTTTATCAAGAACAGAATTAATACAAGACCTACAGGCAATAGGGAAATTATCAGCCCGGACATTCTTCCCTGGGCAGTAACGGTCCTTACTTCTCCTTTGATGCTTATTCTCTCTCTTATAGTATTGGATATGTTGTCCAAGACCTCGGCCAGATTACCACCCACCTGTCTTTGAATCATTACTGCAGTGACAACCAACTCGAGGTCATCGCTCGAAACCCTGTTAACCAGATTTTCCAAGGCATTTTCCGTACTTGTTCCGAAATTCACCTCTTTTTGAAGCAGTGCAAATTCCTCCGCCATAGGACCGGTCATTTCCTTGCTCACAATATCCACCGCTTGAAAAAAGCTGTATCCCGCCTTCAAAGAGTTTGATATCAAAACGATGGCATCATTGAGCTGATCGTTCAAATGCTTAATTCTTTTTCTTATTTTCAGCTTAAGGTAAATAACGGGAATAAACCATCCTGTCAGTCCTCCAATCAATGCAATAATAACCACCATGGAGGACGAACTGAAAAGTGCAAAGGAAAAGGTACTCAAAACCAGCATAAAAATAATGCATATGGTTATAAACTCCTCAGGCTTCAATAATATGTGTGCCCTCTGAAGCTCCAACTGTACCTTCTTTTTGTATCCATCCAGGAATCTTGCTTCTTTAACCCCTCTTGCAATTATGCTAAGTCCGGCTTTGTACTCCTTTTGCTTAGTCTTTTTCTTGGCTTCCCGGTTCTCCTCAATGCTGATATACCTTTTTAACCGCACAATGGAGCTCTGCTTACCGATTAAATAGCCTAATATCGGATAACATAGTATCATTGCAGTTACAAAAGTTAGTATAGAAATAATAAACAGCATTTCATAGCCCTCCATTAAAGGTTTTGTTGTATACCTACAGCATAAATGGATTACGGTGTAAAAAGATCTGAGGGAAGCATTATTCCTGCCCTTTCAATCTTTTCCATGAACTTCGGTTTAATCCCTGTGGGCACAATGTCTCCGATTATTCTGCCCCTTTCATCCTTTCCGCTTTGTTTATAAATGAAGATATCCTGCATGGTTATAATATCGCCCTCCATTCCTGTGACCTCGGAAATGTGGGTAATCTTTCTGCTTCCGTCTTTAAACCTGGATTGCTGTACAATAATATCAATTGCCGATGCTATTTGTTCCCTTATTGCCTTTACAGGAAGATCCATACCTGCCATAAGCACCATGGTCTCAAGTCGGGCAAGCATGTCCCTCGGTGTGTTGGCATGGCCGGTGGTAAGAGAACCGTCATGACCGGTATTCATCGCCTGAAGCATATCAAGGGCCTCACCGCTTCTGACCTCTCCGACAACTATCCTGTCAGGCCTCATTCTAAGGGAGTTCCTGACCAGATCCCTTATGGTAACGGCACCCTTTCCTTCGATATTCGGAGGTCTGGTCTCAAGCCTTACAACATGCTCCTGAGCAAGCTGAATTTCCGCAGCATCCTCTATCGTGACTATTCTTTCATCTTCAGGGATAAAGGAGGAAATAACATTCAGGGTTGTGGTTTTACCGCTTCCGGTTCCCCCGGAGACTACTATGTTCAGCCGTGCTTCAACACATGCCTTTAGAAACATGGCAACATTCGGTGTCATGGTACCAAAGTTTATAAGGTCTTTTACATCATAAGGCTTCTCTGAGAACTTTCTAATGGTAATGCTGGGCCCGTCCAATGCAAGGGGCGGGATTATTACGTTAACACGGGAGCCGTTGGGAAGCCTTGCATCCACCATCGGCGAGCTTTCATCGATCCTTCTTCCTATGGGTGCGACTATCTTTTCTATAACATGCATAACATGCTGGTCGTCTTTAAATCTCACATCGGAAATTACAAGCCTTCCTTTTTTTTTCACGTAAACCTTATTCGGACCATTTACCATTATTTCAGATATTGTAGGATCATGGATCAGTGGATTTATCGGACCAAGGCCTATGGTTTCGTCAATTATTTCCGAAATTATTTTCTGTCTCTCGTTTTTTGTTATGTAGGAGTTTTCTTCGTTTAATATGTTTTCAACAATGGATGTTATCTCATGCTCTAAAGCCTCGCTCCCATCATCATCAAGATCCTTTAAGGCATCACTCTTTATCTCATCAATGATCCTGCTGTGTATTTTGGACTTGATGCTTGCATAAGGATCTTCCTGTACATGCTGTATTTTTTTTACCCTCTGGCTTTTGTTATCCAATGTTTCAGTGTTTTTTTCTTTTTGGAGCCTTTCAAGCAATGACATATTTATTCCCCCATTGATTACATGCCAAATATTTTCTTAATGGCATTCTTTTCGTTATCCTTACTTTCCGGTTCCTTTTCCTTCAGTATTTCATTTGTAATGGTTAATATTGCCTTTGCCACCTTTGTTTCCGCTCTGGTCATAACAAAGGGAAATCCCTTATTTGCCGACGTGATAACGGTCTGACTGTCCTCAGGTATGAATCCCCATATCTGATGCTTCAAAGTATTCTCAAAATCCTTATACTTGATTCCAAACTGTTCTGAGGCTTTATTTACAACTATATTTATTTTTTCCTTCGGATACTTCAATGTTTCCATAACATCAAGGCCGGCTTTTACATTCTTAATTGTCGGAAGATCAAGGGTTGAAACCAGAAGAATCCTGTCGGAAATATCAAGTGCTGCCAATACCGTTTCATGAAAGCTTGCGGAAGTATCTACAATGATATAGTGATAGTATTCTTTCAATGTATTTATTATCTTCTCCACATGGGATGATGTCACGTACTCTGCATACTCGGGTTTCACAGGTGCCGGCAGGATACGTACCCCGGAAAAATGGGTTACCAGGTAATCTTCCATTATATCACTGTCCAGCATGTTTATTTCCTTAATCAGGTCACTTATGGTGTTTTTTATTGATGCATTCAGCATTATTGCCACATCACCGAATTGGAGATCCAGATCCACAAGAGCCACCCGTTTCTTCGATGCCCTGGCCAGGCTGACTGCCAAATTTGAAGCAATAGTTGTTTTTCCCACACCGCCTTTGGTACTGAAAACCGAAATGACCTTCGATTTAACTTCTTCTTTTACCATGGTGACCTTTGATCTCTGCTTTCTCTGTGACTCTATATCATAAGCTCTCATAATGGTATTGACCAAATCATCGCCGGAAAAAGGCTTGTTCAGAAAATCCCTCGCACCGGCTGACATCGCCTTTCTCAAATACTCTGTTTCTCCCTGAACAGACATTATAACCACTGCCGTTTCCGGAGCATTCATGGATATTTCCTCAGTGGCCTTTATACCATCCATAACCGGCATGTTTATGTCCATCAACACCACATCCGGTTGTGATTCTCTGACAATAAAAACAGCCTCCTCGCCGTTTTCAGCCTCACCTATCACTTCAATTCTCTTTTCAAATGACAGCAACGTCTTGACGTTATTTCTGGTTTCCTCAGTATCATCAACAATAACAACCTTAATTTTTTCCATACGATCTCCTCCATCTTTACGTGGTGTTAAGTTCCTGTCAATACACTACGGTTCTACCGCCGGTAATGCGTTTTCCATTCCTTTAGTGCCGGTCATGTCCTTTTTAATCACACCATCGGTATTGACTATTTTTTCGTCCTCTATATTCCTGAGAATTAGCCTGAGGGTTTCAAACTCCGATACAAACGAAAGCTTTTCTGCATCCTCCGGACTAACAGCCAGTGTTACCGTGTTCGGAATTTCCTGAGAATTCTCTTCTGCCGATCCCATATTTTTACCTATGGCAAGAACCGTAACATTTTGAATTACTATTTTGGTCATATTCGGTTCATTATCTTCTCCGCTAAAATTCGCTATAACATCCACTGTGTCCCCGGGCTTTATCAAATACCCCACAGCAATTTGCTCACTTACATTTATCGCTATTGCCCTTTTTCCCACAGGAAGATTAAAGGCCAAAGTCAAATCTTTATCTTCAACAAGTCTGTCCCGCAAAATTTGCTCACCTTCGATTACCCTGTCCTTCAGTCTTTTTCCAATAATATCTGCCTCATTTAAAACCGCCTGAGGACTTAAATATTCTCTGGTTACCCTTGACACTTTTATATCGGCTTCCGTTATCAAATGCTTTGCGGGTAATGTTTTAGCTGCAACATAAACATTAATATACTCCGTTACCTCAGCCTTTACTGTAGCTTTTTGAATATATAAGTACACCAAACCGGTTGTAAATATTGCTAAAACAAGTGAGATTACAATTACTCGTTTATTAACCGACTCC
>DAOOJC010000084.1:0-6489 GCA_035384905.1 Acetivibrio sp.
TCTTCTGTTTGTAATATACAAAACCCCACTGGTCGGGATAAGCAGGGCATTTAATAGCCTTGCAAAGGTTGATTTTCCGGATCCGTTTCTGCCGATAACAGCCACAAACTCACCATCGTTAATCTTTATGTCTAAATCCTTCACCGCCGGAGAGCTTTGTCTGTTTTCATCATCCGTTCCATATTTATAGCTTACATTATCTGCCTCTATAATCGTGTTTTTCATAAATTCTCCCCTATTGACAATACTGTTCATGCTGATTTCGCTATCATAGCAAAACAGGGATTAAGGCGAACCATGTCATCACCCAATCCCTATTAACTACATCTTCTTCCGCTTCCCTCATTAAAAGAAAAGTTTGCTTTCCTCTTAACCTTAAGGTTACAGATATTAAACCAATTGCAGAATCACCATCTCAGCTGCATCGCCTCTTCTGGGTCCAAGCTTGTATATCCTTGTGTATCCGCCGTTAACATCCTTATATTTCGGTGCGATTTCGTCAAATAATTTGTTGGTAATGCTGATTGA
This sequence comes from Acetivibrio sp., assembly GCA_035384905.1. Classification (GTDB taxonomy): domain Bacteria; phylum Bacillota; class Clostridia; order Acetivibrionales; family Acetivibrionaceae; genus Hungateiclostridium. The sequence goes on from DAOOJC010000084.1 coordinate 529, forward strand.
TTTACCGTTCTCATCCTTAATTTTGTATACCCAATTCATTACCTTTCTTCTGGCATGAAGCCTTGACGGATTATCAACTCTCACCATATCGGTTTTAATTTCTCTTTCCACCACTTGATACTCTTTGCCGTTTTTGGACTTCTTGACGTTTGTAATCTTCTGTCCCTTCGAATCCAGTTTTGCCGCACTGATTTTAACCTGTTTTGAAGTGAAGTTGTCACATTCCTTAACAGCAATAGCTATAAGCTTTTCTGCAATATTTTTAACTTCTTTGGCTTTAGCCTCAGTCGTCTCAATTTTTCCATTTTGAAAAAGTGACGTAACAAGACCTTTGAGCATTGCTTTTCTCTGATCTGTAGTACGCCCTATTTTTCTTTGCACTGGCATTCTTATACCTCCTTTACTCTAAGCCCGCTATCAACTCCGGACTTATTTTTGGTTATTCTTCACTCGGTGCTAATGACAACCCCAGAGCCTTCAGTTTGTTAAGAACCTCTTCCAAAGACTTTCTGCCAAGGTTTCTAACCTTCATCATATCTGCTTCAGTTCTGTTTGTTAAATCCTCAACGGTATTTATTCCAGCCCTCTTTAAGCAGTTATATGACCTAACAGACAGATCTAGCTCCTCAATAGTCATTTCCAGCACTTTTTCCTTCTTGTTTTCTTCCTTTTCTACCATTATTTCAGCGTTTTTAGCATTATCAGAAAGGTCAATAAACAAGTTAAGATGTTCGCTCATTATTTTAGCACCCAGGCTGATAGCTTCATCAGGTTTAATACTTCCATTAGTCCAAACCTCTAGGGTCAGCTTGTCATAATCTGTTACCTGACCGACACGTGTATTCTCAACAGTGTAGTTAACCTTCCTAACAGGCGTGAAAATCGAATCAATAGGAATCACTCCTATTGGTTGACCGGCATGCTTGTTTCTTTCCGCTGATACATACCCTCTTCCTTTTTCGAGGGTTAACTCCATATAAAGTCTGCTTTCGCCGTTCAAGGTTGCTATTTTATGATCGGGGTTTAGAATTTCGACATCAGAATCGACTTTAATATCCGATGCCTTTATTTCTCCCTCACCGTCAGCATCAATATACACAACCTTAGTTCCTTCACTGTGAAGATTTAAAGACAACTCTTTAATATTGAGAATTATTTCTGTAACATCCTCAACTACCCCGGGTATTGTCGAAAATTCATGCAGCACACCGTCTATTTTGATTGAGGTTACAGCTACACCGGGCAAAGATGAAAGTAATATTCTCCTTAGTGAATTACCAAGAGTGATACCATATCCCCTTTCCAACGGTTCTACTACGAACTTCCCATAAGTGTTGTCTTCACTAGATATTATACATTCTATCTTCGGCTTTTCAATTTCAATCATCAAAAACCCTCCTTTTTTACTTTAATAATTTTTGAGGGCAACTGATTCAAAATTCCTTATCTCTCAATTATGCTATAACTTGAACCTTCATCTCTATCGTTTGAATCCTCAGTTGCTGTACCAGGAATATTTACATACACTTAAGCCCTGTTATTACTTGGAGTACAACTCAACTATTAGACTTTCTTTGATCGGCAGATCAATGTCTTCCCTTAATGGAAGAGCAGCAATTTTACCTGTCATTTCTTCAACGTCATACTCAAGCCACTTCGGACTCGGCTTTCCTGCTGCCAATTCTTTATTGTCCTTCATTTTCGGTGAACTTTTACTCTTCTCTGTTACTGCTACGACGTCTCCAAGCTTCACCAGATAGGAAGGAATATTAACCTTTTTGCCGTTAACCGAAAAATGTCCGTGTCTAACCAACTGTCTGGCTTCCGGTCTTGATGATGCAAGACCCATTCTATATACAACATTATCTAGTCTCAACTCTAGAATCTGAAGAAGGTTTTCACCGGTGATGCCTTTCTTTTTAACAGCCATATCAAAGTATTTTCTGAATTGGCTCTCCAAAATACCATAGTACCTTCTTGCCTTTTGCTTTTCACGAAGCTGTATACCATATTCGGACAACTTCTTTCTGTTTTGACCGTGTTGTCCGGGAGCATATGCTCTCCTTGAAATAGAGCATTTATTTGTAGTGCATCTTTCCCCTTTGAGGTAAAGTTTTTCACCTTCCCTGCGGCAGAGTCTGCAAGATGCATCGGTATATCTTGCCATCTAGTTTTACACCTCCAAAAGAATATTTATTTATAATATAAACAAAAATACTAAATAATAGATTCAGTAACCTGTTGCACTATACCCTTCTTCTCTTAGGCGGTCTGCATCCGTTATGAGGAATAGGCGTAACATCTTTAATGAGACTTACTTCAAGTCCAGCTGCTTGCAATGCTCTTATAGCTGCTTCCCTTCCGGATCCTGGACCCTTTACATAAACTTCGACAATCTTAAGTCCATGCTCCATTGCACCTTTAGCAGCAGTTTCTGCCGCCATTTGTGCAGCAAAGGGTGTGCTCTTCTTTGAACCTCTGAAGCCCAAGCTTCCTGCACTAGACCATGCCAAAGCATTACCTGCAACATCTGTCAATGTTACTATTGTATTGTTAAATGTTGAGCGGATATGTGCAGCACCACGTTCAATATTTTTACGTTCTCTTCTTTTCCTGGTAGTTCTCTTGCCACCAGCTGTTTTACTAGCCATTTAATCGCAAACCTCCTTTTACTATTTTTTCCTCTGGACTCCAACAGTTCTCTTCGGACCTTTTCTTGTTCTTGCATTGGTCTTTGTCCTTTGACCACGCACCGGAAGTCCCATTCTATGTCTTCTTCCTCTATAGCAACCTATTTCCATTAATCTTTTGATATTGAGAGATACTTCTCTTCTCAAATCTCCTTCAACCTTATATTCCTTGTCAATTACTTCTCTAAGCTTATTAATCTCATCGTCGGTCAGGTCTCTTACCCTGGTGCCAGGGTTTACACCTGTCTTTGCCAAAATTTGATTTGACAAAGTTCTGCCGATACCATAGATGTAGGTCAGCCCAATTTCTACCCTTTTTTCCCTGGGTAAATCAATTCCGGCAATACGTGCCATCTTTTTTTACACCTCCAATAAATTTCTGTGAGTTTTTTCAATTTTCGATATTTAGCTTATATAAAATAAACAATCCAGGTTATAAGAATATGGAAATAAAATGTTCATATTCTTATACAGCCGCACCCTGTATGTTATTTTTTCGCTCAAAAAACAAAACTTAATACAATATAAAACTTAGCCCTGTCTTTGCTTATGTTTCGGATTTTGGCAGATAACCATAATTCTACCTTTTCTTCTTATAATCTTGCATTTTTCACAAATCACCTTTACGGACGGTTTTACTTTCATATCGACACCTCCTCAAAACTAAATTACTTAGCCCTCCATGTAATCCTACCACGGGTCAGATCATAAGGAGAAAGCTCAACTGTCACCTTATCACCGGGTAAAATCCTAATAAAATTCATTCTGAGTTTACCGGATATATGAGCCAGTATTTTATGTCCATTATCCAATTCCACTTCGAACATTGCATTTGGCAATGCTTCAACAACCTTACCTTCAACTTCTATAACATCTTCCTTAGACAAACTATTAAACCCTCCTTATCTCTGATTTTAAGCTAAACACTATCTATAATCTACTTTCTTCTTCGTTATCGATATCCGCCAAAGCCTTACGTATTTCTGCATTTGATACTCTTGCACCTTTTTGTATTTTCTCAGCTAAGGATATAATAACACTATTGGTGATTTTAAGGTGTTTTACCTTTTTTATCTTCGCATTCTCAATCCTTCTGAGATCGCCATCCGAAACCTTAACCATGCGGTCATTAATTATTTCAACTACAATAAGCTTTCTGCCTGCATCCCTTCCAGCTATAGAATATACAACCTGGCCAATACCAATGTCCACAATACTCACCTCTGCCATTACAAGCATAAACCTAATTCAGCCTGGTTAATATCAACGGTTCATCTTCGGTTACCACAATTGTATTTTCATAGTGGGCAGATAGCTTTCCGTCTAATGTAACAACCGTCCAACCGTTATCAAGTATCTTAATTAAATGCGTTCCTTCATTAACCATCGGTTCTATTGCAAGAGTCATACCCGTTTCTATTCTGCTTCTCTGTCCCCGGCATCTGTAGTTCGGTATCTGCGGTTCTTCATGCATTTCCCTTCCAATACCATGTCCTACAAACTCACGGACAACAGAAAAACCATTACTCACTACATAATCTTCTATAGCACCTGAAATATCAATTATTCTATTTCCGTTAACAGCATTCTTTATTCCTTCAAAAAAGCTTTGCTTTGTGACATCTATCAGCCTTTGAGCTTCATCGGAAATTATACCTACAGCAAAGGTTCTTGCAGCATCTCCGTGAAACCCGTCCAGAAAAGCACCTACGTCAATACTAATAATATCGCCATCTTTTAGTTCCCTTAAACCCGGTATACCGTGAACAACTTCACTGTTAACTGAGGAACATATACTTCCCGGAAAGTCAGGAACACTGTTAAATCCCGCTTTATAGCCTTTAAATGAAGGAATGGCACCACATTTGCGTATGAATTCTTCTGCAATTCTGTCCAGTTCCAATGTGGTAACCCCCGGCTTTACCGCTTCTTCAATTTTATTCAAAGTTAAAGCCACGACTTCACCGGCTTTTTTCATTAATTCAATTTCTTTCTTTGTTTTTATAATCTTCATATCAGACTCCATTTAATGCATCCAAAACCTCTTTTGTTGTATCGTCAATGCTGTCCTGCCCTTCAACCGTTATGAGCTTCCCGCAATTTTTATAATATCCTATTAATGGCTCCGTCTGTTGATGATAAGTTTCAAGCCTTTGGATGACGGTCTCTTCACGGTCATCATCCCTTTGGAACAATTTCCCGTTACAGCTGTCGCAGACTCCTTCTTGTTTAGGAGGATTATTCTTTACGTGGTAAGTTTTCCCGCACTGACAAACTCTTCTCCCGGACAATCTTTTGATAATCTTGTCGTCTGAAACATTTATATTCAGGACGCAGTCCAATTCTATACCCATATCTTTTAAAATAATATCAAGTGCTTGTGCCTGTTGTATAGTTCTTGGAAAACCGTCCAGAATAAAACCGTCGGAACAGTCGGATTTGTTAATTCTGTCCCTAACAATATCTATTGTAAGCTCATCCGGAACCAATAATCCTTTATCAATATATTCCTTAGCTTTCTTGCCAAGTTCCGTGTTGTTCTTAATGTTGCTTCTGAATATATCTCCGGTTGATATGTGAGGTATATTAAATCTTTCGGATAAAATTACTGCCTGTGTTCCTTTACCCGCACCTGGGGCTCCTAGCAGAATCATTCTCATATTAATCCTCCCTCAAATACTTCAATTAAATTACATCCAACTATTGCATCAATTAATTCGTACTTACACCTAAATTTACTCCAAAAATCCTTTATAATGCCTCATGAGCATTTGTGATTCTATCTGTCTGACTGTTTCCAACGCAACACCAACAAGAATCAAAACACTGGTTCCGGCAAACCAAACCCCTCTTACTCCAGTTATAGTCTGTAATAAAGATGGGAATATTTGAATGATCGCAAGGAACAACGCCGAAAACCATGTTATTCTTGTCAATACCTTGTAGATGTAATCGGATGTTGGTTTTCCAGGACGTATTCCCGGTACGAAACCACCGTTTTTCTTCAGGTTGTTTGCCAGTTCAATCGGGTTGAACTGAATAAATGTATAGAAAAATGTAAAGAACATAATTAACAAACCTGATAAAAGGGAAATTTCAATCCTTGACTGAAAGTCCCTAAAGTATTCTGCCACAGGGTGAGTAGAAGTTGGAAAGAAAAATCCCACTATTGTTGCCGGTAAAGCTACAAAGGATGTAGCAAAGATTATAGGCATAACCCCTGCGGAATTAACCTTGATGGGTATGTGAGTACTTTGACCGCCATACATTT
>DAOOJC010000085.1:0-6453 GCA_035384905.1 Acetivibrio sp.
AAAGATAGGATTCCCTTACATTAAGCAAAAGGATACCAATATCCTTGTTACCTGCATCCTTTATGCTCCTGATGTTCGATATCACCAGGAGGTTGTCCGTATAGGTTGTGGTGGATATTACCTCCGACTGGTAAGTGTCCAGCCACATTGAATCCTTATTGCTATATTTAAACATTTTTATTGCATAATATGACAGACCGTTTTCACCAGCTCTCTGTTTTACTTCACTGGAAGTAATATACCCTCCTTTGTTGGTAACTGCGGCAATATCTGCAATATCCGCCCTTGTCCTTATCCTGTTTTTTAATACCCCTTCTATTATTCTTTCGCTTTCAGCTCTCATATGAAAATCCGTTAAATTTTCATAGTTTCTTACACATTCTTTAAATTCCTTGTTATCCAGCACATCCTTTGCAATATCATCCAGACCGTTTAACACCACCTTAATATTTGTGGCAATTTGGCTTATATGCATTTCAGATTCTTCCCGGGCATGGTTCACCATGGCATTTAATACCATATTAAAAGATACATACCCCAGTGCCGATATTGATGTAATAATAATGATGATGAAAGATAGGTTTACCTTCCAGCGTGTATTAATATTGTTGAAAATGTGTTTTGAAACCGTACCGTCCAGTTTGCTACATCTTTTCAGCATAAACGCAGTTCCCCCACCCGTTTGCTACTTTTTCATCAAATAAGGAATATATATATATATTGCCGTTCCTTTTCCTTCCTCACTCTCAATTTTCATAGTTCCGCCAAACTTACCTTTGATTGTGGAGTATGACATATATAGGCCTAATCCTGTTCCATTCTTCCCCTTAGTAGTTATCATTTCCTTAAGCAGCTTCTTTTTTATTTTATCCGGTATTCCTTCGCCATAGTCCTTCACCACGATTTCTATTTCCTGGCCTTTTCTGCTTATTGACAGGTCAATACTGCCATCTCCCCCTTTATATGCTTCTATAGAATTAGAAATAAGGTTATTCAATACTTGAACAAGATTATTGATTTCCCCCGGGATAACAGTGTTTATATCGACTTTCAAGTCCACATTCATTTTACAGTGGAATTTCTTAAGCTCATGATTCATAAGGATGTTTACCCTTTTTAACAGCTCTTCTACTGTAAAGCTTACATTGGAAGAATCGTTCATGTTGACCGTATGTCCTTTAACGGTAGAAATGATATCGGACATGTAGGAACAATATGGCTTTATTTTTTCAACCCAGTCCCTCATCTCTGCTGCAATTTCATGGTGGTCTTGTGCAGTAACCTCAGAATCCCCAATTGAGCTCTCATATTCATTTATAAGATCCATAATGGCCTCCAAGCCGCCGGATATCGACATAATTGGCGTTTTGAAATTGTGAGCTATTCCTCCTATGAGTTGTCCCAATGAGGCAAGCCTTTCCCTCTCCATGGCTATGGAATGCCTTTCCGAGTATTTTTTATCCAGAAATGTGTTATAGAGCTTTGTTATAAAGCCTATCAGAATAAACCCCACCGCAACACATATCAACCCTATAAAAAACAACCTCATTCCGGCATTTGTAACACTGGTGGTTATGGATGCAACCGGGGTTATTTCGACAACCGTCCAGCCTAAATCTGTTCCTTTTATCTCTTCAATGGTTTGAAAAGTTACAAGGTGCTCCACATTTCCGATCACTTTAATCTCACAGTTGCTGCCCTTTCCCAATATTTCATCGATAAACTCATATTCCGCTTTTGTGCCGTTTTTGGTTCTGTCTTCGGGGTTTAATACATAATTGCCGTTACTACCCACTATAAACATTTTTCCATTATCTGAAAGTTTTATGTCTGCAATTATGTTGTAAAGATAGGACTCGCTAAAATTGACAAGCAATATTCCCTTGCTTTTAAGACTTGACGGCGTTAATATTCCTTTCATTAGGGAAAACACCTGTCCGCTTTTGGAATATGTAAATGTAGAATCAATATCTGTGGTGTATGTATCCAACCACAATGATCCCCTTTTGCTTTCAATGAATTTTTTAACTGCATAGCTTGATTTAATATCCCGGTTAACACTCGGCCCCATTATCCCCGATGAAATATAATCCCCTTGATTTGATATTACCGCAATATCAGTTATGTCGTTTCTTGTTTTAATACGGTTATTTAAAATCTCACATATTTTTCGTTCCTTTTCTGCTTTTTCGTGGACATCAGTGATACTGTCAAACTCGCTTATAGTCTCTGCTATTGTGTTATCCTGGGATAATGTCATGGCAATTTCATCAAAGCCCTTCAGAATAGTCTCAATATTCCTGCAGGTTTGCTTGATAAGTTCTGTGGAACTTGCCTTGGCATGGTTCAGCATCGATTCGGAAATCATTCGAAAGGAAGCCAGACCCACAACAAATATACACAAAACCACTATAAGTGCAAAACCAATATTCAGCTTCCAGGCCGTGCTGTTTTTTTCCTGTTCTAAACCATTAATCATGTCGGATACTACCTGCTTACGTCTAATAAACATAGACAAATCCTCCACCTTAAGCCTGAAATTTATATTGATGTATAATAAAAAAACTACTCTGAACTGTTGAATCAGATTGTGAAAATACTGTGCCAATATATTAAAGAAGTACTTTGAGATGAATCTATTCTATTTTTATTCTACATAAAGTATAAAAATTCCTCCTTATCAGCTCCTAAAAAGATACTTCTCTTTCTTGAAAAGGGATGAGGTCAGCCATAAGCTGATTATTACATAAACAACGGAAGAACCCAAGGTTATAAAAAGATAAGTATAGTTGATACTGTAGCCAAACACTGTCTTCAAAGCCGAAAGTGCATTCAATACAGGAACAAAAAACATATATACGGGTATTTCTTTAGGCTGCATAAACATGGTTGCATAGCCCGGAATCATTACCCCTATCATCAAAAAGGACAAATATGTCTGTGCTTCTTTAAAAGACTTTGCATAAGTGCTCAAAGCTATTTGCAGTGCCGAAAATGTCATTCCGAGAGCCATGGCAATAATTATTACCAGAAACAGGGCCAAGGGCGGTATTGAAACTCCTGTTATACTGGTACTGCTTCCCATTGAAAACGAGGATGGGTTTACAATATATCCGAGTATTACGCCTACCATCGTTGTTATTACAGTGATAAATGAAAACAGGGTTACCGTCAAATACTTGCCCACAAGAAGAGATGAGCGACCGGGCTTTGTGGTAAGCAACGGTTCTAAAGTATTTCTCTCCTTTTCTCCCGCCACTAGATCTGTGGCAGGTGCAATTCCGCCTGAAGACATTAACAGCACAATAAGTAACGGAAATATTAACGCAAGCAAGCTTCCGGCCGATTCTTCCTCACTGGCAATATTGCTTTCCTCAATCACAACAGGGGTAAGCACATCCTTGCTTATTCCATACGAGTTCAACCTTTTCTCAACAGTTTTTCTATTAAAATTATCAATAGCCTCCCATATAAATCCAAGACTGCCTTCGGACTTGGTTTGGGATTTATCATATATCAGCTTTATTACAAAGGGTTTTCCCTCATTTAACTTGGCTGAATAATCCACTTCAAAATCCAGTACTACTCTGACCTTCGACTCACTAATGGCTTGTGTCGGATTATCGACTTCAATCAGGCTGATGTTGGGATAATCCTTTATTATCTCATTTTTGACTATATTCTTAATTTCCTCGGTATTGGAAGACTCCGACAATGCTATAGTAATGTTCTCAGTTATATCCCTGTTCAGTCTTTCAACATTTCCTCCTACGAGCATATTCATTACAGGTATCAAAATCATTGGCACGAATATACTTGTAATTATTGTCCTTTTATCCCGAATTATATCTCTTACTTCCTTCTTAAAAACAATCCAGACATGTTTAAGCTTCACTTTTTCCACCCACCAATCTTATAAATATGTTCTCAAGGTCTTGATCTCCGTACTCGGACTTAATTCCATCAAGAGTACCATCTGCCACAAGCTTGCCTTTATGAATTACACCGACGCGGTCACACAGCTTATCAACCTCGTCCATGCTATGGCTTGAAAATATCACTGTCTTGCCTTCGGCTTTACAACTTTTAATAAATTCATGTACATCCCTTATTGCACTGACATCCAGACCGGATGTCGGCTCATCAAAGAGCATTATATCCGGGTCGTGAATAATGGCCCTGGCAAAGGCAACCTTCTGCCTCATTCCCTTTGAAAGCTTTCCCGCCCGTCTTTTAAGATAGTCCTCCATGTTGAAAATCCGGGCAAGCTCCTTTATTCTTTCTTTAATTCGTGTTCTGTCCATATCATTCAGCTCTCCGAAATAAGAGATATTCTCCTCTGCTGTCAACCTGTCATACAGCCCGCTCTCTCCTCCGAAAAGAATACCTATGCTGCTCCTTACCTTTTCCGGTTCATTTATAATATCAAAACCAGCCATTTTTGCAGTGCCGGAAGTTGGAGTCAACATGGTCGCAAGCATCCTGAGGGTTGTGGTTTTTCCCGCACCGTTCTCACCTAAAAGGCCAAATATCTCTCCCTTATTTACCTTAAAACTAATGCCGTCAACTGCCACAACTTTATCAAAATGTTTCGATAAACCCTGAATATCAATCATATAAACCACCTTTCTTTTAAGTAAGTTATTATCGTTTCAGTCCAACGTGTTCACTATTGCCTCGACAAATTTCAAATCTTCTTTTGTTGTTATTTTTATGTTGTTGTAGCTTCCCATCACAAGTTTGGTTTTATAACCCAGTCTCTCTGCGAGAACTGTATCATCGGTTCCGGTAAATCCATCCTGTGCCGCCCTGTGATGGGCACTCATTAAAATGTCATATTTAAAAGCCTGTGGAGTCTGCACAGCCCATAATTTGCTCCTTTCAAGGGTTTCATTAACATAGTCTCCATCCTCCGAGGATTTTATTGTATCCTTAACAGGTACTGCCACCGTGGAAACACCGTGCTCAAGAGCTGCTTCTATGCATTCTGCAATTATCTTATTATTGATAAACGGTCTTGCTCCGTCGTGTATAACAACAACATCCGTTTCTTTGTTTAATTGCAGCAAGCCGTTATACACGGAATTCTGCCTCTGTGCTCCTCCCGCAACCAGGAGCTTTACCTTTTTCAAGTCATAAGCCTCAACTATATTCTGTTTGACATAGAATATGTCATTATTGTTTACAACCACAACAACATCGTCTATTAGCTCACACTTTTCAAATACCAGAAGGGTTCTGGCAAGTACAGGTATTCCACACACCTCAATATATTGCTTGTTGATGTCCATATTCATCCTTGTCCCTTTTCCGGCAGCGGCAACCACTGCACTCACAAAAAACTCTCTTCCGATTCTCATAGTTTTCTCCCGAAATAATATTATCATTTCTTAGAATTATACCATATCTTTACTTAAAATAGCACAAATAAATAGGATAGCAAAGGAGTAACTAAATAAATGTGAAAAAAAAATTCCAGACACTAAAGTTACGCAATTTTCTCTCCATATTTTTTTCACATAAATAATATAAGCCAAGAACAAAGGTAAAGAAAAATAACTTGCACCTACCGGCAGTGAATACATAATAAACAGTGAAATTTCTAAAAAAGAAAAAAAGACTGTTATAAAACAGCCTTTATATTGAGTAAAAGAATCTCAATTATTTATTAGATAAAAATTTGTTAATAATACTTTCGATCTCCACTGGTTTCATATTTTTAACAAGCACTAATTCGCTAATTAAAATCTGTTTTGCATTGTTGAGCATTTTCCGTTCACCGGTTGAGAGTCCTTTTTCCTTATCTCTCAACATCAAACACCGTACTACCTCTGCCACATCATATATATTACCGCTCTTAATCTTAACCATGTTCTCTCTATATCTCTTGTTCCAATTAGATGATACACTGACAGTTTTGTTCTTCAGCATGGAAAACACCTTGTCTGCATCCTCTTCACTAATAACCTCTCTTATCCCGATACCGTCCACATTCTTTGTCGGAATCAATACCTTCATTTCTCCAATTGGAATTTTAACTACATAGTAACTTTGTTTGTTACCTAATATTTCCTTTTCCTCGATAGACTCTATAACTCCCGCACCATGCATGGGATACACAATTTTATCACCAATATTATACATATACACTCCTCCACTAAAGCAAAAGAACAAACTCGTCTAAAATATTCTATCTTTGTACTAATAAAAAAACGGATTCTCTGTTTAAGCCGAAAGTATAATGCCGTATATCATTTATCTCTAAACATAAAAATGATACTAAAGAATCTTGAAAAACCATTGTCATAGCATATCTCTACATCTCTAGTATACTACAAATGAGTATAATTGTCAAAATATTTTATTTTAGCATGAGATTAAGATAGTGTCAACTGAAATTTTTGTCTTGTTTGTGTCAAGTAAAAGTTGGCAATGATCTCTTCATCCTGTTAT
>DAOOJC010000086.1:0-6446 GCA_035384905.1 Acetivibrio sp.
GGACCGTCTGGATGTGGAAAGACTACTACACTGAGAATGGTTGCAGGATTGGAAGAAATCAGCGAGGGAGAATTGTTCATAGGTGACAAACTTGTTAACGATGTAGCTCCGAAGGACAGAGACATAGCAATGGTTTTCCAAAACTACGCACTGTATCCGCATATGTCTGTTTTTGACAATATGGCATTTGGTTTGAAACTCAGAAAAATGCCCAAGGATGAGATAAAAAGAAGAGTTTTGGAGGCAGCAAAAATACTTGATATTGAGCATTTGCTGGAAAGAAGGCCGAAGGCATTGTCCGGCGGACAGAGGCAGAGGGTTGCTTTAGGTCGTGCTATTGTTCGTGATCCTAAGGTATTCTTGATGGATGAGCCTCTTTCAAACCTTGATGCAAAGCTCAGGGTTCAGATGAGAACCGAGATCAGTAAGCTGCACCAGAGACTTCAGACAACCTTCATCTACGTTACTCATGACCAGACCGAAGCGTTGACCATGGGTACAAGAATCGTAGTAATGAAGGATGGATATATTCAACAGGTTGATACCCCGACTAACCTTTATGAAAGACCTATAAACATGTTCGTAGCAGGATTTATCGGAAGCCCGCAGATGAACTTTGTAAATGCAAGAGTTGAAAGACGCGGGGAAGAGATCCATTTGCTGTTCGGCAAGGAAGACATAAAGCTTCCGGAAGGAAAGGCAAAGAAGCTCGATGGAAGCGATTATATTGGAAGAGAAGTGGTAATAGGCATTCGACCAGAAGATATCCATGACGAAGCTGTTTATCTTGAATCAATGTCAAACAGCATAGTAAATGCAAAGGTTGAAGTTGTAGAAATGCTTGGTTCGGAAACATTGTTGTATACCGTAGTAGGAGAAGTTGATTTTACAGCAAGGGTTAATCCGAGAACCAAGGCAAGAGCTGGTGATGTTGTTAAGCTTGCTCTTGATACCAATAAGATTCATATCTTTGACAAAGAAACTGAAAAGACTATAATGAATTAAATATTTTTAACGGATATGGCAAAGGGGAAAGAATAATCGTTCTTTCCCCTTTGTTAGGGTGCATTAAATGAGTGTGTAGAAAAATATACCAGAAACTTAAGTTACGCAAGTCTAGAGCCTGTAAATACTCCGTGGGGTCGAGCAAAACTCACTTCGTTCAGACAATGCTCTCCCTTTCCACGTCGTATAAACAGGCTCTACGACTTGCTTCACAATGTTTCTTTCATATTTTTCTTCACTTAAATAATATACACCCCCTTTGCAATATACCCGGAACGGATGCATATTCTTATTTATTGGGATTTCACGAAGTGAAATGAGCTTTTGTTTATTGGGATTTCACGAAGTGAAATGACCAAAAAGCGAATTGGCTCGATGCCGATGAGCTTTTGTTTGATGTTTTTTGTTTTTTGTGTATAATGAAAAAGGAGATAATTATAAAGGGTTCGTTTACAGTATTGATTGAATACCCCTTGAATCAATTACGAAGAATACCTAAGTACAATTTATTAATCGTGTGACGGGGGTGATGGAGTTGTCAATTAAGCTTTATCAAAATCTCATAAACCAGATTAAGGACACCATTGAATCGGAAATCGGTATTATGGATGAAAACGGTCTTATTTTGTTATGCTCAAATGAGGAGAAAGTCGGGCAGGTCAATCCGTTGATCGATGAAATAATGAAAACCGATGATACTTTCTCGGTAATTGGCGGACAGTCTTTTCAAAAAATTTATATAAAAAATAAGTTGGAATATATTGTATTTATAAATTCGGATGATTCAAATAACAGTAAATACCTCAGGCTTATATCCATCAATATTGTTAACATTAAGGCGTATTATGACGAAAAGTATGATAAGATCAATTTTATTAAGAGTGTCATACTTGACAATATCTTACCCGGAGATATTACATTAAGGGCCAAAGAACTGCATATTACAAGCAATGTATACAGGGTGGCATTTTTGATAAAGACAGAACCAACAAAGGATATTTATGCACACGAGATAATTGAAGGCCTTTTTCCAAGAAAGGCTAAAGACTTTGTTGTAATATTGGACGATGAGACAACTGTTTTAATAAAAGAGCTTAATTCCAACTATGATTACAAAGAAGTAAATAAAAATGCAAAGATAATATTGGATAATTTATCAACTGAGGGAATGATAAAGTCTAAAATTGGGATTGGAACTGTTGTTGACAATATAAAGGACATCGGGCGTTCTTTCAAGGAAGCACAGACGGCTATATTAATTGGGGAAATATTTGAAAGCGAAAAGAATATAATAGATTACAACAAGCTTGGTATTGGCAGGTTGATTTATCAGCTTCCGCCTACGCTTTGCAGATTGTTTTTAAATGAAGTGTTTAAAGATGGTGCCTTTGAAGCTTTAGACACTGAAACCATGAACACAATAGTTAAATTTTTTGAAAACAACCTGAATGTAAGTGAAACATCCCGACAGCTTTTTGTTCACAGAAATACTCTGGTGTACAGGTTGGATAAGATTCAGAAGATAACAGGCCTTGATCTGAGACTGTTTGACGATGCAATAATATTTAAGGTTGCAATACTTGTAAAAAAATACCTCGACAGCAACCGGGAGCTTGTATGACAGTTTGGGGCAATTTCCGTATATATAATTGCCAAATGATAATATTTGCGATAAAATATTGCACGGAAGATAAAATTAAAGTACCGGATTAAATCCGAAGGTATTGCTTTTAGGAGATGTTAATGTGGTAGAGTTTAAGAATGTGGTTAAGAAGTATTCAAATGGAACATTAGCATTAAGCAATGTTAACTTTTGTATAAACAAGGGCGAGTTTGCTTTTTTGGTGGGACCGAGCGGTTCGGGCAAATCTACGATTTTAAAGCTTATATTAAAAGAGGAAGATACTACCGAAGGTGAGGTCTTTGTAAACGGATATGACCTTTCCATGCTGAAAAGAAAAGAGATTCCCAGCTTCAGAAGGAGTTTGGGAGTCGTATTTCAGGATTTCAGGCTGCTTCCCAATAAAACTGTTTACGAGAATGTAGAATTTGCCATGCAGATTACAGAAGCACTTCCCAAAGAAATCAGAAGACAGGTCCCAATGTCCTTGGCATTGGTGGGACTGAGCAGGAAAGCAAAATCCTATCCTAATCAACTCTCCGGAGGAGAACAGCAGAGAGTTGCTCTTGCCCGTGCACTGGTAAACAATCCTTCACTTATTATTGCTGACGAACCAACAGGAAATCTTGACCCTGAAACATCATGGGAAATAATGAAACTGATTCAGGAAGTCAATATGAGGGGTACAACTGTGATTGTTGCCACGCATGAGAAGAGCATTGTTGATAAAATGAAAAAACGTGTAATTGCTATCGAAAAAGGAGAAATTAAAAGAGATCAGGAGAAAGGACAGTACGAAAATGAAGTTAAGGACAGCAAAATATGTTGTTAAAGAGGGGTTCGTCAATACCTATAGAAATGTGCTGATGTCTCTTGCTTCAATGGGTGTTGTTACAGCATCCTTGGTAATCCTGGGTTTTTTCTGGATTATCACGGCTAATATAAATCATAATACCAAGTTTTTGAAAGACCAGCCTGAAATGCAAGTGTTTTGCAATCCGGAAATGGATGGACATCAGGTTGGAATGCTTGAATGGACTATAGGTCGTGACAAAAGGATAAAGGAATATAAGGTTGTAGATAAAAAGCAGGCATTTGAAGAGGCCAAGGAATTGCTCGGGGACGACAAAGATGTTTTAGAGGGCCTTGACGAGAGTATCATGCCGGTGTCTTTCATTATTAAACTAAACAACTCGTCAGATTATGAAGAGGTTGTGGATAAATATAATAACTATCCCGGCGTGGACAGTGTCAGGTATTCACAAAAGGCTATAGATTTTATTAATAAAATACTTAGAGGCTTGCAGATAGGAAGCTCACTTTTGATAACAATACTTGTGATAATAGCTGTATTCATAATTTCCAACACCATTAAGTTAACGGTGTTTGCACGGCGGAAAGAAATCAGCATAATGAAGTACATCGGTGCTACCGACTGGTTTATACGATTGCCCTTTATCGTTGAAGGAGTAATTATTGGATTAATAGGGGCAGTTGCAAGTTTTATAGTATTGTTTATTATTTATAATATAGGAGGTGGATGGGTAGAGAATGATTTTCTGATGGTAAAACTTGTTGGAATGAACGATGTAGGTTTCCAATTGATTTTATTGACCTGCGTTTTAGGAGCTCTGGTGGGTGCGTCAGGCAGTGTTTTATCAATAAGGAAATACTTAAGAGTATAAAAAAACAGTAAACTAAGGATAAAATTCTGGTTAAGGCAAGGGGGTTAAGTCAGTGAAAAAGGTATTATTGGTAGTTATGGTATTAACCTTGATGTTTTCTGCAGTAATGATTCCTGCTTTCGGAGATACCATTTCCGATGCTCAGAATCAGAAAAAAACCGTTGATAGCAAGATAAATGACATATCGAAGCAAAAGAAGGAACAGAAGAATAAATTGAGTTCTATAAAAAGTGAAAAAGACTACTTGGAATCGGAAGAGAGGAAAAAAACTCAGGAGTATAATTCTCTGATGCAACAGATTGATGAACTGAATAAGGAAATTGAAACGGTTGATGAAGCTATAAAGGAAAGCGAAGAGAAATATAACTATCAGA
This sequence comes from Acetivibrio sp., assembly GCA_035384905.1. GTDB lineage: Bacteria > Bacillota > Clostridia > Acetivibrionales > Acetivibrionaceae > Hungateiclostridium. The sequence continues at coordinate 4,686 of DAOOJC010000086.1, forward strand.
TGGAGCTGTTCAAGGTCAGACTTAAAGTAATGTATCAAAACTCTAATGTTACATACATTGAATCGTTGTCTGAGTCGGAAAGCATTGTTGATTTCTGGAACAGGCTTGAGATAGTTTCTGCTATAAGTAAAAAAGACAAAGAACTTATTGAGGACATCAAGGCAGCAAAGACAGATGTCGAGTTTAAAAAGCAGCTTGCAGTTGAGAAAAAGACTGCGGTTAAGGAAAGTGCGGATGCGTCTTTAAACAAGTTGAACGAAATTAAGGCGACAAGATCCGGTCTCGACAGAGAAATCAGCGACATAAGTTCTCAGTTGAAGAAGCTTGAGCAGCAGGAGGATGAGCTGTTAAGAAAGTCCAATGAACTGGCCAATCAAATAAAAAGCCTTCAGCGAAGCGGAAGTTATGCCGGGGGGAGTATGCTTTGGCCTACTCCGAGCTGTTCAAGAATTTCATCCTACTTTGGAAACAGGCTTCATCCTATACTTAAAGTGTACAAAATGCATAATGGTATAGACATTTCAGCGGGTAACGGTGCTTCGATAATTGCCGCTAATAAGGGAGTAGTGATAGTGGCAGGATGGCAGAGCGGTTACGGGAATACGGTGATAGTTGACCATGGTGGTGGGATTTCTACGCTATATGCTCACTGCAGCAAGCTTCTTGTGAAAGTGGGCGATTCGGTAAAAGCCGGTGATACGATTGCGAAGGTTGGAAGTACCGGACTTTCCACAGGACCGCATTTGCATTTTGAGGTTAGAAAAAACGGTACACCGGTTAACCCGTTGGATTATGTAAAACCATAAAAAACAGTTATATGGAATATGTTATTAATATCGCCATATCTGAAATTAAGCTCGTACATTTTATGGTACGGGCTTAATTGTTAGCGGGATTTCACGAAGTGAAATGACCAAAAAGCGATGGGATTAAAATATTATTTAAAGTGCAAGCATATGATATAACGAGGCGATATGCCTTCGGTAGGGTATTGATTAAGTTCAACAAATTTTAGCAAGGGGAGTGTTCTCAAATTGAATAAAAATGTGATTACCGGCAAAGTATTACCCATATTGATAGCAGCGTTACTCTCTTCAACAATCACTGCTTATGGTTTTTTGGTTTGGCATTATAAAAATCCGAATTATGTTGTAATGTCCGAGAAGGAGGCCGAGAAGTATAAGGATTCAAAGGGCTTTGACCCTCAATATGCCATAACCTTTGATAAAGACAATGTCGATTCTGTGATTATTAATAAGTTTAATGAGGTAAAAAAACTTTTGGACACTTATTATTATAAAAATATCAATCAGAATCAGTTGCTTGAGGGGGCTATTGCCGGAATGACCGATTCTTTGAATGACCCCTACACTGTTTATTTTACAAAAGAACAAATGAAAGAATTCAACGAAAAAACCCAGGGCAGCTATGTTGGAATCGGTGTGTCCATAAGCATGGATAATGATGGGATACTCACGGTTATTGAGGCTTTTGAGGATTCTCCTGCAAAGGAAGTAGGTATTTTGCCCGGAGATAAGATAGTAAAGGTTGACGATAAAGATGTTACAACTATAAGGGATGACAATTTAATTGTCAGCATGATTAAGGGTGAGGAGAATACAAAAGTCAAAATTACAGTATTCAGACCTTCCGAGGGAACTTATCTGGATTTCGATGTTATAAGGAAGGAGATTAAAGTTGTAAACATAAACAGTGAAGTGCTGGAGGGGAATATAGGTTATATAAGAATAATAATGTTCG
>DAOOJC010000087.1:0-6410 GCA_035384905.1 Acetivibrio sp.
AAGCGGATATTACAGCAATTATAGAAGAAGAAAAATTAAAGCCTGAAGAAACCCGCCGTTTCATCGACAATGCTTTCCGAGACGGAATGCTTAAAACAACCGGTACAGCCATTGATAAAATCATGCCACCTGTATCCCGCTTTGGCGGAGGCAGAGCTGCGAAAAAGCAAGGAATTATCGAGAAGCTGATGTATTTCTTTGAGAAGTATTTAGGGTTGGTGTAGCAAATAATCAATACAGCAGATTAAATAAATTGATAGGTTACTATAGAATAAATATTGTGAGGTGAAATGATTGCATAAAAAGCAAAAATCTCCATTTGAGCTATTAAGAAATAAGGCTATTCTAGCTATTTTAGACGGTGATTCTCAATTTGGAGAAATAGATGATGTAGAGATTTCAATGCCTTATTTAAGTGGCCCGACTATAGTAGAAATTTCCCAATTATTTGGACTGTCTGAAACATACGGATGGAATGGAGGAGCATTAAGTAGATGGAATTACTTAGATAACCTTCTTAAGCATGGAATTGAGACTAACCGAATTAATGATATTCTTTCCTATCTATTTTCAAAACAGCAATTTACAGATAAACTTAAAAGGAAAACACCAGATCAGATTGAAGAGATCTATAATTATATCGTTAAGACAGTAATAGAACAGATTAATGGAATACTTTATTTTGGTGGCAATAAACTTACTATCATCAATCAAAGATTTCATATTATTCCAATAAATTCTACGATTAAAGTAACTACTCCTCAAGTAAAAAACATTGATCGAGAATACATTAAAGATATTTCTGAGAGGGCAATGCTTGATGTGGTAAATGGAAGTTATGACAGTGCAATCACTAAATCTAGAACATTATTAGAAGAAGTATTTTGTTATGTTATCGAAAACAAGAATGAAACGCCAACAGACAGTGGAGACATAGGTAGGCTTTATAAGCAAGTAAAAGGGTTATACAATATGCACACAGATAAAAACCTTGATAGACGAATCAATACACTACTTTCAGGTTTGGAAAAAATCGTTTCATCTATTGCTGAGATGAGAAACAATAATAGTGATGCGCATGGTGTTGGAAGTCAAAGAATTAGTATATCTGAGCATCATGCTAGACTTCTTGTAAATTCTGCAATGACTATGGCTGAATTTATACTTTCAGTGGGAAATAATACAAAATAATAAAGAGACCAGCCACATCAAGCCATTAAGTTTAAATGTGACTGGTCTTTTACTTTTACCCCGCTTGAAGCTGTTCATTTAAGTTTTCTTCAATCCCTAAGTGAACGCTTCTTTAAGGGTCTTTTTTTTATGAACCGAGTAAGTACACTGATTTTTTATATATTCACCGCCGATATGTGCAAAGTGAAAATTAATAATGTTTCTTTCATTTTTTTCACATTAATTATATTAAACGCTCTTTAAATAACCCGGTTGAGTGTGCTAATATAAAATTTGAAAATAATAAACAGAACCCGTTCAGCTAAGGCTGGATGCGGTAGATATTGCAAAAATAATATACTTTGAGTTGTGAAAAGGAGTAGGATATGGGTATAAATATTGTGCTTGTAGAACCGGAAATACCTCAGAATACAGGAAATATTGCAAGAACATGTGCAGCCACAGGTGCAAATTTGCATCTGGTCAAGCCTTTGGGTTTTTCGGTGGACGATAGATATCTTAAAAGAGCAGGTCTGGACTATTGGAGTGATGTAAAAATAACGTATTATGATAGTTTTAACGAATTGAGGGAAAAATATAAAGAGAATACTTTTTTTTATGCCACTACCAAGGCTCAAAATTCATATACCGAAGTAAGTTATCCTGAGGATTGTTTTATTGTATTCGGGAAGGAAACAGCGGGTTTGCCGGAAGAGCTGTTGGTAAGGAATAAGGAATGGTGCATCAGAATTCCGATGAAATCGGACATAAGATCATTGAATTTGTCAAATTCTGTTGCTATAATTGTTTATGAGGCTTTACGGCAAAACAACTTTATCGGATTTAATACAAAAGGAAACCTTACAAAATATTCATGGCGGTGAAGTATGGTTAATAGAGAAAGATTGGTAAACGAGTTTTTGGAACTGGTGAGAATTGACAGCCTTTCCTATAAGGAGAGGGAAATGGCGGATGTGCTTAAAGCAAAATTGGAAGGTATGGGTTTATCGGTTGAGGAAGACGGAACCGGGGCAGTAATCGGAGGGAATGCTGGTAATATAATATGCAGGATACCTGGGAAGACCGATGTGCCGGCTATTCTTTTGATGGCACATATGGACACGGTGGAGCCGGGTATCGGGAAAAGTCCTGTGGTTGAAGGAAACATAATAAAAACTGACGGAACAACGGTACTTGGTGGAGATGATGCCGCGGGGATAGAGTGCATATTGGAAGCTGTCAGAGTTCTTAAGGAAAACAATCTGGAGCATGGAGATATTTATGTTGTGTTTACCGTGGCAGAGGAGTGTGGATTGCTGGGAGCAAAGAACCTCGAATTGAAAAATATCAATGCCCGGTACGCTTTTGTTATGGATAACGGCGGAGATATTGGCGAAGTTGCAGTAAATGCTCCGTCGCAAAACAAGATCGATGTAAAAGTACTGGGGCGGGCTTCTCACGCAGGACTTCAGCCTGAGAAGGGGATTAGTGCCGTTCAGATTGCATCGGAGGCAATTGCAAATATGAAACTGGGCAGAATTGATGAAGAGACTACAGCAAACATTGGGATAATTAAGGGCGGTCAGGCAACAAACATAGTTTGTGAAAGTGTTGATATAAAGGCCGAGGCCAGAAGCAGAAACGTGGAAAAACTAAAAAAACAAACGGAGCACATGAAGAACTGCTTTGAAAGATCCGCACAAAAATACGGTGGAGAGGTTGTGTTTAATTCGGAAATGCTCTATCCTGCTTTCAACATTAGTGAGGATGATGAAATTATAGCGATTTTAAAAGAAGCTTCCGAGAAAACAGGGATTCCTCTTAAATTGGTATCCACCGGGGGAGGAAGCGACACAAATATAATCAATGCAAAGGGTATAAAGGCTGTGGATGTCAGTGTCGGAATGGATAAGGTGCACAGTCAGAAAGAGCAGATATCCATAGATAATATGATGAAAGCTGTCGAATTTTTAATTGCAATAATTACTTCTGTAAAGAACTTCTGTTAAGAATTTTTTTAAACCTTTGTAACCTATGTATGGAAATATTAATAATACTGAAGTATAATATATTGGAGTATACCTTTGATAGTTAAAAGTGTAATAAGATTATAGACATCTATTGTATGGGTGGTTGGATGTATATGATTCAGAAGACAGGCTTGTTGAATAATAGCATTAAAAAATTAAATGAGCAATACTTCAGTAACTGGTATAAAAAAGCTGAAATCATTTTATACATTATAGTCTGCATTGTAATGGGCATTATACAAAGCATTAATGCAGAGCATGATGCTATGATTAATGTTCGGGGTTATATCAGCCACATACAATCAACGATTGTAATCCTTATGGCATTTCGTTATGGTTATTTTGGGCTTTTGGTATCGTCTGCATTAATTGCAACCGAGACATTTTTTATAATAAGGGAGTGCTTTGTGAACTTTGATAATTACCTATTGCTGGGGTTGACTTTGAAGGTGTTCACCATGTTGATTGCGTGTTTCATTGCAGTTCTTACACACAAGCAGCAAGTTCAAAACAGAAAGCTTGAGATAATGGCAATTACCGATGAATTGACCGGTGCATACAATCAGAGGTTTTTTCATATGATACTTGAGGACGGAATCGAAAAAGCTCAGAAAAACAAATGTTCCGTTGGACTTATTATGATAGATGTCGACAACTTTAAAATGTATAATGACATATACGGGCATGATTGTGGAGATGAAATATTAAAAGCGACCACAACGATATTGAAAAAAATAGTTAAAGAAGAAAGTTACGTATTCAGATACGGTGGGGATGAATTCGCAGTTATCTTCAGAAACACAGATTTGCAGCATATGGAGTCTATGGCAAATAATCTTCGGGAAGAGTTTGAAAGGTTAAAAAAGGACTACTACAGGGATGACATATATGACAAGGTTACATTATCTATTGGTTTGTCCGAGTATCCCAACATGTCGAAAAGTAAAAATGAGCTTATCTATCAAGCAGATATGGCATTATATCACGCAAAGAATCTGGGTAAGGATAAGGTTCATCTCTATCAGGATGCGATATTGCAGCTCAGAAAAAATATCAGTTCGGATCATCAGCAGCTTATCGGAATATTTAAGGGCTTGTTAGGTACTATTTCTGCGAAAGACAAATATACCCATGGACATTGTGAACGGGTTTCCGCTTACGGAGTAATGATAGGAGAAGCTCTCAATATGAGCTTGAAAGAAATAAGCATAATTCAGTATGCCGGGTTATTGCACGATATCGGGAAAATAGAAATGCCCAAAAACATACTTAACAAGAAAGAGGAGCTGACGGAAGAAGAGAAAAATTATTTAAAACAGCATCCGATATATAGTGAGAATATTCTTGAACCTTTGAATGAAATAGAGTTACTTACGGACTATGTAAGACATCATCACGAAAGGTATGACGGAAAAGGCTATCCGGACGGACTGGCAGGAGAAGAGATTAGCCTTGGTGCAAGGATACTGTGCGTAGCTGATTCCTTTGATGCAATGGTATCCGAACGTCCTTACAGTAAGAGCATGACTATGGAACAGGCATTCAAAGAGCTTGAAAAGAATGCCGGAACCCAATTTGATCCGGAAATTGTCAAGATATTTATTAAGGTAATGAAAGCAAGAGCAGCCTGAAATATTTGGAATACAGAAAGTTAATTACACTCATGGCGTTGCCTTCCGTTTTCTTGTCATATCAAATATTATATACAAAAATTATGCCGGAATATTGCAAAAAATATAAGTTAATGATATAATATTTGTAATATTAATACAACATATAAATTTCTTAGAAATAATGATTTGTTTTTTCGTGCGGAGCAGCTTATTTATGTTATAAGACACATTTTGACGGACTTAGAGAGGTTCTATGAACAACTTATATTATTTTCCGGATAGAAAGAAAAAGGCAATTTATAGGTTTTGCAAAATACTATCTACACAGTCTTTTATTCCTGATAGAGTTGTTGAAAATAAAGAAATAATTGAAAACAATCACATGACTTTTAACAGTGATGCAATTGTAAAGTCTATTGGTGTAGAAAGAAGGCATATTGCACAAAACAATGAGGATGACAGCGACCTGCTTTTAAAATCGGCAAGGGGATGCCTCAGAAAATGCGGTATTTTGCCGGACAAACTGTCCAGAATTATTGTAAACAAGTTCATGGGAGATAATTTGTTGCCGATGACGGCAAGCAAGCTGCAGAGCAAGTTGGGAAGCAAAACTGCGGTACATGCCTTCGATATTGACGGGGGAACTTCATCCTTTATTTATTCTGTTGATGTGGCTTCAAGATTTATAAATTCGGGTGATGAGTATATTCTTATTTCATCCGGTGGTATTCACACAAAATTTGCAAGCAAGTCGGATCCGAGGGTTGCCTTTTTGTTTGGGGATGCTTCAGCTTCGATACTTTTAGGGTACTCACAGGAAAAACACATATTATCGTGTTATTTGTATTCAAATCACAGGTATATTGATCTGGCAAAAGCAATAAGTCCTTTATCTATGACATCAAAGCTTGAAGACGTAATGGAAAACGGTTTGATGAATACAGTGCTGGATAGCTATAAATTGGATAACTGGAAAATTGCTGAGGACTTTTACAGGGAGGCAACCGCGAAGGTGGCCGAAAATATCCTTGAAGAAAGCGGCCTTGGCATGAAGGATATTGATTTGGTATTAGTTACGGAAAACAATAGAAAGATATGGGAGTTAACTTTGGAGACCTTGGGGGTTGGCACCGAAAAAAGCATTTCCTTGATAAGAGACTATGGAAACACTATGTCGGCAATGCTTCCTTTGCTCATTGATTACGGGTTGCATTCCGGAAGGATAGAGGAGGGGATGAATATTATGATGATATCCCATGGAGAGGGATTCAGCGGTGGAGGCTTGATCTACAGGGTGTAATCGTAACCTTGCATTTTCCGATGGGGAGGGTGGGATGATGGATTATGATTATATTGAAATCTATAACAAAACAAAAGATTTAATAGTTGATTATTTAAGAGTGGATGAAAGTGAAATAACACCAAACACAGACCTTGCTGAGGATCTTTGTGTGGATTCCATCGCTCTTGCTGAGTTGGGCTTCAGGATTTCTGAGGCTTTTTCAATACCAATGCTTGACCCGAAACCCGAGATGCTTGTAATGCAGAATCTTGTCAGTTTAATAATGGACAATATGAAGAACGGTGTTTCACAATA
>DAOOJC010000088.1:0-6405 GCA_035384905.1 Acetivibrio sp.
TTAAAATATCAATAAAAACCATCTCGGAAACCTTGTTTATAATTTCAGCCATTTCAACATTCTGTCTGTCAATTTCACGGTTGATTTCCTGTTCCTCATCAGTCAGGAAAGTGTATATATCACCGTTTTTCTGCACTAGGGTCTGGTTTACAAGAACTTTTAAGGCTTCCTCCACCTTCTTTTTCAATTCAATACGGTCTGTATTAATATCATCTATCATCAGGCTTGTAATATTCTCAACATTGGAAGTAATCTCCTTGACATACTTAATCATGAACAAGGTTTTTAATACGTTCACGTTGAAGCATTCTGCCTCTTTGTCGGGATTGATAATATTATTGTCATGTGCACGGATTATAACGCCCTTATGGCTATGATCTAAAAATTGGTGCAGTGCATCATAAAACACATTGAATGGTATTATAGCACCGTTTTCTCTGTCCATTAGCTTCATGGCCGATTCCTTGAATAGTGCAATCATAGAACGCTCACCTTCTGACAAATGCTTACCTGATGCTCCATGGGTTCTGATAGAAGTCAACACGCTTGCCAAAAGATTAAATTGGTAAGGTACAAAGGGATAAACCGAAGCAAAATCTGCATCCCCAGAGTATAGCTTTTTCTCTGCACTATCGTTGAAAACAATCAAATTCTTTATAATAGTCGCTTTTTGCTCATACATAAGTCTTAATGTCTGTTCTGCAGTAGGTTTCTTTTCTAAAATCCTTTTCTTTATAACTTCATCAACATTAGCAGAAGACAAAGAAAGACGGGTGTCAAAACGACCTTGTATTTTGGAAAAATCATTACTGCGAAGTCCCATATCCTTAGCTATCGCATCAATATCCTGTTGGCTAGTGACTACTACCCATGCTTTGCCCCGACATGCAGTACCCAAATCTTCCGTTACCGTTTGAAGATTCAGCATTAATTTAGAGTCTTCTCCTATGTACTGCCCGATTTCATCAACTAAGAATACCACATGATGATTAGGGCCTTTACGGTCAATATATTCCTTCACCAGCTTTGCAAAATTCTCAATGCTGATGTTATAGGTCTCAGTCGCTTTCTCACACCAGTTGCGGGCTGCTGATTCACTCATAAAGCCTATACCGACAAGCACTTCAACAATGTTGTCCTGAATAAAATCAAACTTATGACGTGAGGATTCCCATGACTTACCGTAGTTTTCTTCAAAGGCTTTTTTAAATTCTTCATAACGCCCAACCTCTACAAGAGCACGCTCCAAATCGGCAAGAAACGGAATAGAACCACAGAAGCCCTGCATTTCATTGAATACCTTTAAAAATACAGATACAATGGCATCCTTTGATTGTTTGCCTGTTATTTCGCTCTTTGAATCAATATTAAACAACACTACATCCGTATCTGCTGCAATGCTGGCAGCCAACCTCATATCAGCAAGTACCATCGGGTCAACAATCTTTTTATCATCTATACAATAATCGATAGCTTTTTTACCGTTTACCTCTGTGTTCTTAAGTAAATAGGACAGAATTTTGAGGAAGTGAGATTTACCGCTTCCAAAAAAGCCAGATATCCAAACCCCCATTTTATCGGTATAGCCGTTTATACCCTTTTTGTAGCTGGAAAAGAACTGTGAAAAATGCTTTTGAAGCTCTCTGGTGACAACATATTCTTCCAGCTCTTGCCTGATATTTTCATTATCGCTCTGTCCTACCTTGATAACTCCTTTTATGTCTCTATCAATTGGCTTGGCAAACATATCTTTGAGTAACATAGCTTTCCTCCCCTTTAGTCCACAAGCCGAAAGGCTCTGTAGTAATTACCGTCTTTTATCTGTGAAAACAGTACTAATTCCTGTCCATCATACTTACCTGGGAAAAACATTACCACCGGCACCCGGTCAATAGCTTGATGAAGGTTATTGAGCACCTTATGAGATCTCAATATAGGATAGCATTTACCAACGCCTGTAAGAAACACAACCGCATCCTTTGGTGTATTATCCTGAATGTATTTAACAACCCGGTTCTCATCGTCATTGAATTGCAATAGATTGCCCACCGCTTTTATTATACGTTCCATTCCATCTTTCTTTTCAAACTTAAAACATTGTTCCAAGAATCCTTCCTCTTCTAAAAGGTCAATTATAATATCATACAAATCAAATACAACGAGCTCAAAACCTTCCGTTCCCCTGGTATTTCTGGTTATCATATATTCAATTCTTTCCCTGACATACAATTCTTTTTCCGGCGGATAATCAAATACATAATAACCGACCTCATTTCCCAGTCCTTTATTTTCACGGAAATTAGCCTCTTTTATCATGCGTTCCACCGCATCTAGCCGTTCCTCCAAACTCGCCATTACCTCACCCCTGTAAGTGCATGGATAAAGAGCTCCATGCCATGATCTTTCATACATTTTTCTAAAGCAACATCTATAATTGGCTTTAATATTCTCCTGTCTCCTGTTGCTCTATCAATAATACCGGCTTCCATGAGCATGGTCTTGTAACACATTCCTAGCCTTTTTAAAGTATAGTCGGTCCAGCCAGCCACCTTTTCACTCTGCAATTGCTTGTCCTTAAAAAAACTACGAATATCACTGTCCGATAATGTATAATTACCTATAATCAACTTTTCACGAAATACCTCATATACAAAATCAAAAAACAGACTGTCAACATTCATAACCGCTATAATTGCAATAATTTTCTGTGTTGCAATATCACTTTTCTCAAACAGCTTGTAGAAGCTTTCATCAAGACTCATTACTCGATCGGATACTGTGTTGAATATCTGAATAGCTCTAGCCATTGTCGGTGCTGCAAATATATTCTCTTTAATATTCATCTCTTTAATCTCATTTATTGTCTTTCCGGAATTCAAAAGTTCTATTACTTTCCTAAACTCCAAAAACCAAAATGAAAGCTTAACCATTCCTGCACTATATTCTTTTCTTACCACCTATATTCCTCCAATTAATTTTCTCTATTTAGTAGCTATTACATCCTTGCTATCAGTTATCACTACTTCCATAATATCTCCGACATCACAATGGAGTACCCGGCATATTTTCACCAGTACTTCCATAGATACATATTCATTATTTGATAACTTTGACAATGTATTAGGACTTATTCCGGTAGCTAACCGCAAATCAGTCTTTTTCATTCCCTTATCAATCAATAACTTAAATAGCTTGTTATAGCATACGTTCATTGATAAACTCCTCTGTTTTTTAGTTTTTAATAGATAACCGATAAATATTATATCACATTTAATATTACAATAACCGTAAAAAAATATAGATTCATGCGAATCTATAACTAGAAATAATATATGAAATATAAATTTGTGAATTATTATAAAATTTACACCAATGCGAATAATTTTTGAACATTCGTTATCTCTTTTTTCTGAGACCAAATTGTGAATTGTTCAACTCAAAAGGTAGTAGGTTCTTTCCTCCAACAAAATAAATTGAAATTTATTTTTACCAAGATTGGGATTCAGTTTTGATTTATGAACACAAAGATAAAGAAATCACTAAAAAAGAAGATCAAATTAAGCAAAATAACCGAGATTAGAATACTCGGTTATTTTGCCTTCTTCTCTTTCAACAAGAATATTTCTCTCTCGTTTTCTGTTTCTTTATGAAGAAGAAAACGAATACTGTTATTTATAACATTTAAACTTTCTCTGGTTTCAGTTCGAAACTCTGTCAATTCAGCAGTTTGCTCATATACTGCATCTAATTTCTTTTCTATCCGATCCAGACGTTCTGCAAATCCTTCCTGAGTTTTTGCGAACTGTTCCTGCTTCTTTTCAAACTGCCCCAACTTATTTTCAAACTGGTCCAGCTTCTTTTCAAACTGCCCCTGCTTTTTTTCAAACTGGTCCAGCTTCTTTTCAAACTGCCCCTGCTTTTTTTCAAACTGGTCCAGCTTCTTTTCAAACTGCCCCTGCTTCTCTATGAGTTGCTCTTGACCCTTTTCAAGGTTGTCAACTTTATTATTGAGCCCCTTTAATTCTGTAAGAATTTGATTTAAAACCTGTTCCATAATATTACCTCTATAGAAATATTAATACACGACTCGGTGCTATATATTATTATACTATATTTACCCTATAAATAGTCAAGTTAATTACCATAATATTCTTTTAACAGGGGATCAAAGCACCTTCGCTCAAATACACACTTTTTTTGATGCTGCCTAAATTGAAAGACTCCTCATAAGGGGAGTCTTTCAATTAAAGGGTATAATCTTTCTATGCATATAGAAACGTACCTCTAAAGAACCTGCTATTCATAATCTACAACATCTATCCAATGCAGTAATAATTCCCTTTCTGCCTCCTTGCCTTTTACAAGCTGCGATGCAGCTACAATTGAAATCCACTTCTGAACGTACTGTTTTGCAGTGTCACTCTTTTTGCAGAACAAATTCAAATACTTATCTGCTCTATCCGACTCACCTGCAAGCCAGAAAAGAAGGTATGTCCTTGCAGCATCGGCACTGGCATTCCCCTGTGTAGCATGGGACCAGTCCAGGATATAGGGCACATTATCTTTGGAGATGATAATATTGCTCGGGTTAAAATCACCATGGCACACCTTGTCGTGTTCGGGCATGCTCCCAAGCCTTGTATGAAGCTCATAGCGTGTTGTAGCATCAAGCCCGGTTTGAGAAATCTTTCTGTGCATCTTATCCTTGAGCTTGTTCAATAAAGGTGCCTTTTTGCTTAAGACCTCCAGTTGGATATCCACAAACAGGTTCAGGTACTCATCATACTTGTGAGGATTATCCTTCATAAGCTGCTCTAATGTCTTGCCTTCAATGAACTCCGTCACAATTGCCCATTTGTCCTCAATTTTCGTAACCTCCAGAAGTTTGGGAATATTAAGCCCGGTTTCTTCCACCCTGGCCTGGTTTAATGATTCATTCAGCACATTTGCTTTTGAATAGTTGCTGCTAAAGACCTTTATTGCCTTATCCCCATCCCTGTAAACCGTTTTATCCGTTCTTACCGCTATAATCTTTTCAAGCTTCATTATTTTGCACCTCCGTAATAAGCATTAAGATACATTTCTTTGATTTCACTCATAAGGGGATACCTCGGATTTGCACTGGTGCACTGGTCATCAAAGGCCTGTTCCACCATTTCATCCAGTCTGTCCAGGAAATCCTTTTCATCTATGCCGTAATCCTTAATAGTCTTCTTTATTCCCACCTTTTCTTTGAGCTCATCAATAGCTTTAATCAAGTTTTCAAGCTTTTCTTCATTATTCTTGCCCTTTACGCCAAGGTAATCTGCAATTTCAGCGTAGCGTGCCAGAGTATGGGGATGACCGTACTGCGGGAAAGTACCCATTTTTACCGGAACCTCCACTGCATTAAACCTTATTACCTCATCTATCATAAGAGCATTGGCAACTCCATGGGGCAAGTGGAAGAAAGCACCAAGCTTGTGTGCCATTGAGTGGCATACTCCCAAGAACGCATTGGCAAAAGCCATACCTGCCATTGTTGCAGCATCAGCCATTTTTTCTCTCGCAACCGGATCCTTCGAGCCGTTGTCATACGCCCGGGGAAGGTATTCAAATATCATCTTAATTGAACGAAGGGCCAAGCTGTCGGTGTAATCGGTAGCAAGCATTGAAGCATATGCCTCCAACGAATGGGTCAGGGCATCTATACCGGATGCACTGGTAAGCCCTTTGGGTGCATTCATCATCATATCGGCATCTACGATAGCCATATCCGGCAGCAGTTCATAGTCCGCAAGGGGATATTTTACCCCGGTCTTTTCATCGGTTATAACCGCAAAAGGAGTTACCTCCGAGCCTGTACCTGCCGTCGTGGGAATTGCAATAAAGTATGCCTTCTCACCCATCTTCGGGAAGGTGTAAACCCTCTTTCTGATATCCGCAAATCTCATTGCCATATCCATAAAATCGGCTTCCGGGTGTTCATACATTACCCACATGATTTTAGCTGCATCCATAGCAGATCCGCCGCCCAATGCAATTATGGTATCCGGCTGGAAAGCTGCCATTTCAGCCGCACCGGCCTTGGCACATGCAAGGGACGGATCGGGAGCCACATCAAAGAATGTCTTGTGTACAATTCCCATTTCGTCCAGCTTATCCGTTACCGGTTTGGTATAGCCGTTGTTGTACAAAAACGTATCAGTTACAATAAATACTTTCTTTTTGTCCATTACATTTTTAAGCTCATCCAATGCAACAGGCAGGCAACCTCTTTTAATATATACCTTTTCAGGCGTTCTGAACCAAAGCATGTTTTCTCTCCTCTCGGCAACTGTTTTAATGTTTAGCAAATGCTTAACCCCGACATTGTCGGAAACCGAATTTCCTCCCCACGAACCGCAGCCGAGGGTAAGGGACGGA
>DAOOJC010000089.1:0-6402 GCA_035384905.1 Acetivibrio sp.
GAGGTGCGGTTTATTTAAATAACCACCGGATACAAAAGTAACCGGCAGCTAGTAGCTGACAAATCATTGTTTCCCGATCACACGCTTTTATTATTAAAATAGCTTGTCGTCAATATATTTTACGCACTGTTTGTCTGAAATAGTATATAAATAAATTTAATGAACAATATAATGTTTTGCTTAGAAATTATGATAAAATTATTTTCTAAAGATAATATATATTATGAACATAAAAGCAAGAATGTGATAACTTATGAAAATTAATTTTATGTACATCAAGGGAGTAAAATAAAATTATGGCCGGGGAGAAAATGAACTTATTGAATATACCCAATATACCCAAAAAAAGAGTACGGCTTGCACTGGTGGACGGGAGAATCAGCAGCGGCCTTGAAAAGGGCTTTTCGGACAGGGGCATTGAGATTATAAAGACCGAGGCCCATCCGGGATTGTACCCGGCTATTTCCTGTCATCCCGATGCTGTGTTTCATCACTTGGGTGATAACCTGATGGTATATGCACCGGGAACAAGCATGGCTGTTGTTGCTGCACTTGAGGATATGGGATTTTTATTGATTGAGGGAGAAAAACCCCTTACGGCAAAATATCCCGGAAGTGTTCATTATAATGCGGCGAGGGTGGGAAACCTTGCATTTCACAATACCCGGTACACCGACAGAATTCTCAGGGAGAACTTGTGCAAACGCGGCGTGGAACTGGTACATGTAAATCAAGGCTACACCAAATGTGCAATATCGGTTGTTGATGAGAACTCGATTATAACTATTGACAGAGGAATTGCTAAGGCAGCGGAGAGAAAGGGCCTCGATGTGCTGGTTATAGAGGAGGACGGCATACTGTTGCCGGGAATAAAAAGCGGTTTTATCGGAGGGGCCACAGGCCTTATTGATGAAAAAAAGTTGGCGGTTGCAGGAAATATATACAGGCTGAAATCAGCAATGAAAATTCTTGATTTTCTATCTCAAAAAGGCATTGAACATGTCTCACTTTCTGATGAACCTGTGATGGATATTGGCTCAATTATACCACTTCTGACCGACTGACAAATATTTTCAAACATAATCCTTCGTTGTAACTTACTATACTTATCAGCATATAATATACTATAAAAATTTGAATTATTACGCAGTAAAAGTGTATGAGCAAGGATATGCTTTGCCCGGTGGGTAATTTAGTTATGAAGAACTGGAAATTAAGAAAATTATGCCAAAAATTGTATATATCGCTTACTGCATACAACAAATTGCTAAGACATATACTACGTTTGAAGGGATGTGAAGTTGATGCAGTTTCTTTGTATTGGGGTTAATGAGAGTGCCGGCAGACTAATAGAATGCTTGAAAAATGAACTTAACTCAAATAACAGGTTGTGCAAAAAATATAGAATTAAAGATGTTACTGATTCGGAAGGCTCAACTTCAATTGAATGCCATATTGAAGAAGACAATGAACATTCAGATATATGTTTCAATTTATACAACGAATTTGTGGGAAATGTATCTGATGCTCTGGCAAATTATATAATTGATGAATATGAAGAAAAATTGATATTGAGGATAATAAACAGCAACTATTGCTATTTTAATTCGGTGGAGAAGAAAGAAATACAAAGGATTGCTCTCGGAATTATAAAAAATGAAGAAAGAAATTTTTTGAACAGTTTGTTTCAGATAAAAAGGAGAAATATCATAGTAAAAAAGCTGTTGGAGTATTTTGAGCATTCCAACAGTGTTATACTCGATGGCTTTGTCAATTTCCGTTTAAAAGACTATGTGAAGGATCTGGAAGAGATAGTTGACAAGGCTGTGGATGATTTTCTTATGGAGAGGGAATACAAAGAATTCATAAGACTTTTGAGGTATTTTGTAGATATACAGGAACCGAAGTTTAATGTGATTCATATTATTGCAGGCTACGACAACAAGTATATATTGCTCGATGAGAACAAACAGGAAATCACAAACGAGTGTCTTCAGGAATTTATGAATGATCTCCCTGAAGGGGAAATCAATTATGATGACCTTTTAGTGAGTTCATTAATCACCATGGCACCTAGAAGGCTTATTATCCATGGCACCAAGGGCTTTAGAAACAAAGAACTTTTAGAGACAATTAAAAATGTTTTTTGGGGAAAGCTTATTGTGTGCTCAGAATGTGAGTTGTGTATAATTAATTGCGTCAGGAGCGAAAATAAAAGTTGAAGTTGGAAGTATTCGACAAGAGGTGGGAAAGCCCGGTATAAGGGGATCCCACTTTTCTTTATCTTTGTTCTTGCGGTACAACAATAAAAAATAGGACTAATTGCCTATATCAATTTTTATCCATATATCTTGACAATATAAAATCAAATGATACAATATATTGTGTAATACAATATAAGGTATATTTCTTAAGGTTGCTGTACATAATATAGAGGTATACAAATCTGATAGGGTATTACCGCATGCTTGTGGGTTTATCCCTTGATAAAGCAGTAGTTTAGTAAGTCCACTTGTAAGTTAATGAGGTTGCTTTTAAGAAGGTTGCAGGATTGTAATTCGCTATGTAAAAAAATAACTATAAGTTTTAATTCTTTGTACTAATGATGAAAAAACTTAAAAGCAAAAGACGAGAAAGAAAAAAACTAAAGATAAGTGTCCGAGAAAGGAAAGAGAGTGATTACTCTCTTTTCTTTAATTAGTGGGAATTCACTAAGTGAAATCCTGCCAAATTATTTAGTGAAGAAAAGTGTGGAAGAAACATTGTGAAGCAAATTGTAGCCCCCGGAGATTTTGTTAGCAGGATTTCACGGTGGTGTATATGCTTGGAAATATCGGCTTAAAACTGCGGTTTTATTGTAATACCCTATGCTTTTGTGATAAAATTATATCTACTGAAAAAGCTTAGGGGCTTTGTAGCTGTTTCGGTTTTTGAAGGTATCATTCTATGAAACATATCATTAAAGAAAATTTTTACAGACGAAAGATTTTCTTTGAACTGAAGTGTTATAAAGAAGCAAAGAAGTAAGCGGTTTATGGAGGTATATCTTGAAGGTTATTGGATTTGTAGGACCCAGTGGAACCGGTAAAAGCCATCGGGCGGTTTGGGTTGCGAGGGAACGGGGAATAGAATATATAATTGATGACGGGCTTCTTATAAAGGGAAATCAGATAATTGCCGGGACATCTGCCAAAAAGGAAAAGACCAAAATAGGTTCAATTAAGTGTGCTCTTTTTACAAATGACGACCATGCCAATGATGTAAAAAGTGCAGTTATGGATAATAACCCTGAATCGATTCTTATTCTGGGTACATCCGACGGAATGGTTGAAGCAATAGCCAAGCGTCTGGAATTTCCTGAGGTAAGCGAAAAAATATATATAGAAGAGGTTGCAACGGAGTTTGAAATAAAGCAGGCCCTTTCAACAAGAAAGGAGCAGGGAAAGCATGTTATTCCTGTGCCTACCTTTGAGATAAAAAAGGATTTTTCAGGATACTTTCTCGATCCTTTGCAAATATTTCGAAGGAAGGGAAAGGGAAGATTCCAGCTTGTCGGTGAAAAATCTGTTGTACGGCCTACTTTTAGCTATATGGGGAACTATACAATTTCCGACTACACAATATACCAGATTGTGGAGTATGTTGCAACAAACATAGAGGGTGTCAATAAGGTGTCAAGATTCAGGGCGGAGAACCATACCGAGGGCATATATATTGAGATGGACCTTGTTCTGGTGTATGGATACCGCATAAGACCTCTTTTGAGAGAGGTCCAGAGAAAGGTTATCGACGAAGTTGAAAGGCTTACGGCATTGAATATCAAAAGGCTGAATATTACTGCAAAAAGCCTTGTACTTGATAATCAGAAAACGCCGAATGTTATTTGAAAATGCCCTAAGCCCCGGTTACATTTTCTATGAGAATAAAGCTTATTTCAAGCTGCAATAGCTCACCAGTTTCTGAATACTTCTGATCAGAGCATCCTTTGAATTGCCCCAGGGGGCATCATTGTTGCGGTAGTCAAACTTTTGGGTAAACCAGTTGACTTCCTGCTGGATGCGTTCCAGATTCCGTACCTGTATTGAGATCAGGTCGTCTACAAATATGGCAGTTTCTTTTGAATTCAAATACTTTTTTGTTCCCTCCAGAAGCAGCCTGAAATGTTTCAGACAAAATCCATTTTGCCGGTCAAACATGGCTTTGAAATCTTCTTCCTTGAAGTACAAATAGAGTATAACATCTATGTACCTGTCCATTGTATAGCTGATTCTGCTGCAAATGGTGCAGGAATTATCGAGATTATCCAGCTTGTTTATTAATTCGTCTACAAACTTTTGTGTTTCTGTTTGTTTTGAGGAAAGCTTGTTGGTGATATTCTTCATTAAAGATGCCTCGGCGTCTTTCTTGAGCAGGTTTTTTTTGCTTTCATACAGCTTATTGAGCTCAGAATTCTGTTCCTGCATATGGGTGTCGACGATAAGCCCCAACCCCAGCCTGTTTACCTGTGAGTTGTACAAAAGCTCGAAATGCCTTCTGCAAAAACCGCTCTCGTTTGTCTGTATCCTTCCTTCCGGTTCCATTAGAAAGGGCCCGAGTATGTATTCTATGTTTTCGTCCTCCAGCTTTTTTTCAAGCACGCACATGGGACATTCGCATTCGGTTTTAAAAGCATCCGTTACGGGGATTGTGTATATTTTTTCTTTCATAAGCGTTTCCTTTCGAAGTTTAATATAATATATAAGAGGTATGCTTAAATTATAGCAAAAAAACAGGGTATTATATATAATAAATTAAATATCGGACTGTTTGTTTATGCTTTTATCAATCAATCAATCATATTATTATTTACAGCTTTTTACTTTGCGATTTATACACAGTAAACAGTCCGAAAAAGACGGGACGGGTGATTAAATATATGGAATACAAAGGATATAAAATTATGGAGGAAAGAAACAGGGTAATTGTTGAAAATGTCAATGACTTTAATCCGTTGCATATATTTGAGTGCGGGCAGTGTTTCAGATGGCTGAGGCAGCCTGACGGAAGCTATACAGGGGTGGCAAAGGGCAGGGTTATAAATGTCAGCTATAATGATGGAAGACTTGAGCTTTACAATACCGGTATTGAGGAGTTTAAAGCCCTATGGTTTGACTACTTTGATCTGGGAAGGGACTATTCGCTTGTCAAAGAGAAGGTGATGAAGGACGAAGTGATGAAGAAGGCAGTTTCTTTTGGCTCGGGAATAAGGATTCTTAAGCAGGATATTTGGGAGACTCTCATATCCTTCATAACTTCCGCAAACAACAGGATACCGATGATAATGAAGACTGTAAATGCGATTTCTGAAGCATATGGCGAGGAAATTGAAATGGACAAAAAGAAGTATTATGCTTTCCCAAAATGCAGTGAGATTTCCCGGTCTACTGCCGGGAAATTGGAGCTTTGCGGGGGAGGCTTCAGATGCAAGTACATACTGGCCACTTCCAAGATGATTGATGAAGGCGAAATGAGTCTTGATGCCCTGGCTTTCATGGAGACAAAGGATGCCCGGGAGTACCTCAAGAGGTTTCCGGGAGTTGGTCCGAAGGTTGCGGACTGTACCTTGCTGTACAGTGGTACAAAATATGATGTATTTCCCACGGATGTTTGGGTGAAAAGAGTAATGGAGGAGCTATACTTTAAAAGAGAAACGGGATTTGCCGAAATACAAAACTTTGCCCGGGACTACTTCGGAGAGTATGCCGGATTTGCCCAGCAGTATCTGTTTTATTATGCCCGGGAAAACAAAATCGGAGCAAAATAATCGATAATCCTGTTGAACAATCTTGTGATATATTTTAACATAATTAACTATAATAGTTTTTTGTGTATGCAATTTGTAAAATTAAATGTGGTCTTGATTTATTAAGCATTTAAAAGTTTAATAATAATATACTCAAGTTAATAGCTTTAATTGAATACTATTTTGTTTGTTTTTATAAGGCATAGGGTGATATAATGTTTTTGAGGTTAGTGAAAGTTGTTAAGATAAGCCTGAAATGTTCGGATAAACCTATTATTTTGAACCTACATTTGACATAAGGGAGTTTAGAGTTTAAAGGCAAGATGTCAGGCCTCAAGTTAATTCCGTTACAAATCTCGGGTTTGTACAACGGCGGTGGAAGACAGAAGCTTTTAACAGGACACCCACCTAGCTAGGGCTAGGTGTCAAAATATAGGTGAACGGCATTTTGGGTATTTAATATAAGAAAAGGCCCCGGCATTTATATGCTGAGGTCTTTCCTTATATTAATCGGTAGTACAGGGTAAAGAGAATTATTACATTATTGTTCTTCCGGGAATGACAGCATCAATTATACCGTAAATCAATGCACCTACCAGGGCACCGATCAATGTTACACT
>DAOOJC010000090.1:0-6390 GCA_035384905.1 Acetivibrio sp.
ATTAACCTTGATGAAGACATCAGATTAAAGGCGAAGAGGGCTCTGGACCGTATGCTGCAAATCGGCTAGTACTTTTGAGCTTTCATAAAACACAATTTCACGAAATTATGTTGCCATACATATAATCTATATTAGGGAGGAAGTATCCGTTTGGATGATTATAGATATTTAGTGGATTTTGATACAAAGGATTTAATAATAGAAGAACATGATATTGTCATAATAGGCAGTGGCATAGCAGGAGTCTACACTGCCCTTGAAATACCCGAGAAATATGATATTGCCATATTGACAAAGGAATCTATAGAGATAAGCAATTCGGTTCTTGCCCAGGGAGGCATAGCCGTTTCTCTTGACAAGGGAGATTCTCCGGAACTGCATTTTAAGGATACGATTTATGCCGGTGCCGGTCTTTGTAATGAGGAAACCGTATGGGTTCTTGTAAAAGAGGCCGCAGAAAACATAGATGCATTATGCAAGTTTGGAGTTGAATTTGACAGAAAGAGCAAGAATGAGCTTTGCCTTTCAAGAGAAGGGGCCCACAGCAAAAACAGGATAATACATGCCGGGGATACAACGGGTAAAGAGGTATGTGACAAGCTGATATCGATAGTAAGGACGAGAAATAATGTAGAAATAAAGGAAAGAACCTTTGCGTTAGATCTTATAACCCAAAAGGATGTCTGCAAGGGTGTTTTGGCTTATGATGAGGATAAGGACACTTATATTTTGTATATGGCTAATGTAGTAGTTTGTGCCACCGGGGGTTTCGGACAATTGTATTCAAACACAACAAATCCCGAGGTGGCGACCGGAGACGGAGTTTGCCTTGCATACAGGGCCGGGGCCGAATTAATGGATTTGGAGTTTATTCAGTTTCATCCGACAGTGCTCTTCCATCCGGAAAACAAGAGTTTTCTTATTTCTGAAGCCGTCAGGGGAGAGGGGGCACTATTAAAGAACATACATGGCGAGAGGTTTATGCCTAAATACCATGAACTTAATGAACTGGCCCCAAGGGATATTGTTTCAAGGTCTATCTTCAGCGAAATGAAGAAGACTAACTCCGATCATGTTTATCTTGATATAACGTTTAAAGGAAAGGATTACCTGGAGCATAGATTTCCCAACATTTATAAAACCTGCATGAGCTATGGAATAGATATGTCAAAGGATTTTATTCCCGTAGCTCCAGCAGAACACTATTGCATGGGCGGAATCAGGACGGATGTTTGGGGAAGTACCAATATAAAGGGCTTTTTTGCATGCGGAGAAACTGCTTGCAATGGAATTCACGGTGCAAACCGGCTGGCCAGCAATTCTCTTCTTGAAGGCTTGGTTTTCGGGCATAAAATCGGTAATAAAATCGAAGACATTCTAAGCAGCAGTAAAAAAGGACAGGAGAGTATAAATATAAAGTCGGAAACCGCCAGGCTTGTCAAGGACATAGACACAGAAAAGATAAAGCAGGACATTAAAAGAACCATGACCAAATATGTCGGGATAGCCAGAGACAAAGAAGGGCTTGAAAAGGCAAAGCAGAAGGTTGACAGCTATTATGAGATGATAAGTGACATGAAAAACACCAATATACATCACTATGAGATTCAAAACGTTGTACTTCTGTCAAAGCTTGTAATTGAATCGGCTCTTGAGCGTAAAGAAAGCCGTGGTGCCCATTTCAGACTGGATTTTCAAAAAACCGACGATATAAACTGGAAAAGAAATATAATAAAAAGAAGAATTTAGTACATACTAATAAGGATGGTGCGAGTAAATGAAATATATAACGGATATGGATAGAATAATTATGAATGCGTTAAAGGAGGATATTCCTTCCGGGGACATTACAACGGATAATATTATAGATGAGGCATCGGAATCGGAAGCAGTGCTGATTTCCAAAGCCGAAGGCGTGATAGCCGGGCTGGATGTAGCAAAAAGGGTCTTTATGCTCCTTGACGATAAAATTGTGTTTGAAAAGAAGGTTGATGAAGGTCAACGGGTGAAATACGGTGATACCATTGCGGTAATAAAGGGTAATACAAGGGCGATATTAAAGGCAGAGAGGACAGCTCTGAACCTTCTTCAGAGGCTTTCGGGAATTGCAACTGCCACAAGAAAGCTTGTGGACAGAATTGAAGGATTGCATGCTAAGGTGGTGGATACCAGAAAGACAACTCCCGGACTCAGGATATTGGAAAAGTATGCAGTGAGGGTCGGTGGCGGATATAATCACAGGTTTAGCCTCTCCGACGGGGTATTGATAAAGGATAATCATATAAAGGCAGCCGGAGGAATAAAAAATGCAATTGAACGTGTGAGAGAAAAAATACCCCACACACTGAAGATAGAAGTTGAAACCGAGACTATAGAACAGGTGTTGGAGGCAATAGATGGAAAAGCAGATATAATAATGTTTGATAATATGGGACTTGACAAAATGAGAGAAGCTGTTAAAATAATAAATGGTAAGATTATAACGGAGGCATCCGGAAATGTAACTTTAGATACAATATACGATATAGCTAGCACGGGAGTGGATATTATTTCTGTCGGAGGCCTTACACATTCGGTACATTCGTTCGATATTAGTATGAAAATCAGTTAGTGTAGTTTTATTAAGTTTAGTCAAGTTCAAAAATAAAATTCTTTTTTATGAGCAGTTTTTCATTATTTAAGTAAAGATGTAATGACAGCTGTGGATAAACCAGCAAAATATCCACAGTTAATTCACATTATTTTTGTTGTCATAATTCTAAGATGATAGAAACTGCATGAAACAAGTGTTTGAGGAGTAAGTGTATAAGAAAAGATATCCACAAGCCTGTGGATATAGTACTTTTTTTATATGCTTTTTTTATTTATACCGGTTGTTAAATATAACCATCATTTCTTCACAGCAGAAGGGCAGGACAAATTGGAATTGAGCATTTCGTAAACACGGTCAAAGACCCGTTTGTTGTTTAATATGCCCTTATGGTTCGGAGCATGAAGAATATTACCGCTCAACAAATTATCCACTGTAAAGCTGTTATCCCCAACTCCAAAAATTTCCGTTTTAATGCCCCATTCCTCCAGGCTTGCGTTTTCTTCCGAAACCACTTCATCATATTGGCTCAATAAATTTCCGACTTGAACCGAGTTATTCAGTCCGCCGTTTATCATGCCTGCAAATGTATTTGTAAACAATTCGTCATCGGGCATCAGATTCTTTATTGACCGGTCATTAAAATATTCTTCGGCAATGGATGCAAGTATGGAACCCTTATGGGGGACAGAAAGGAATATGATTTTGTTAATATCGTCATTTTTAATATATTCCGTGCTCCCCGAATAGTACCTGGCCACCAATCCGCCCATGCTGTGAGTAATTAAGTCAAACCTGTTAACCAGTATTCCTTTGTCCATGAAATCCTTTTTTTGCTGCTGCAAAAAAATATTAAGCTCCTTTGCCGCATCCTCGACTCCCCGGGTGGAATCATAACTTATCGAACTGCAACAAAATCCCTTGGATGTAAGGAATTCATTTAAATTGTCAAATACACCGGGGCCTTCTAGATAACCGTGAACAAAAACCACAGGTATCGGGAAAAGATCAATTTGCAGCTGGCCGGCTTTATTTGTTCCTGCTATAGCAGCGGTTATATCGACTGATGCTTTACCGTTACCGATGTCATAATAATAAGGAGGAATATATGTTGCGATGCATTCGCCCATATGATTTGTATGTGAAGCTTGAGGCTTTATATTTCCCATACCGCTGTCATTTAAAAAATCTATTGATATATTGGGAATGGGTTTACCTGACGAATCCTTTACCACTGCCTTCAAATACACGTTGTTGGAAGGCTCTGATGAAACGGAACGAACCTGTGTGTTTATAAAACTGATATATATGTTTAAGTCATCCTTATCATAAAAGACGTGGTACAAAAAAGGATATATATTTTCAAAATGAACAAAGGAAATAAAAAGTATTAACGCTATCATTATCAAAATTATTTTTTTATGTATTGAATGCATAAAATCAATCCTTCAAGATATGATTATTTTTAATTATAGCATTTTAAGTGCATATTATAAACAGCAAACAGAGAGTTTATATTAGTAAATAGTGGAAGCCGTATAAAAGGTTCTGCAACTCCCTTCTCAATGATACTGTCATATTTTCCTTCAATTAAAAAATGCATCCAGATACATCAGTAGCACAAATTTCATTAATTAAATACTCTTTTAAGGAGAAAATAAAACTGAAAAAATAATTAGGAGATGATCAATTTGAAGGTTAAAGATAAAATGACAAAAAGTGTTGCATATGTAGACCCTGCTACAAATATGGTTGAAGTAGCTCAGCTGATGCAAAAACACAACGTAGGTTCCATTCCGGTGTATGATCAGGGTTCGGTTGTCGGAATTGTGACCGACAGGGATATTGTAGTAAGAAATGTGGCCCACGGTAAATCTCCAAAGGACACTAAAGTTCAAGATGTAATGACATCACAGGTTACAACGGTTTCTCCCGATATGGAAATTGACGAGGTTACTAAGATAATGGCACAACAACAGATAAGAAGGGTTCCTGTAGTGGAAAACAACCAGATTGTCGGCATGCTTGCATTAGGGGACATAGCATCCGATGTGAGGTTTGATATGGAAGCATCGGAGGCATTAAGTGAGATATCCAGACCGTCGAAGCCTTTTAGAATCTAATGCATTGATGAGGATAGATATAACAAGGAAAGAGTTGAATGTCAAAATCAACTCTTTCCTTGTACTCCTTTCATGGCTTCATTAAAAGGTTCTGCACCTTTCTATGCAATGTTTCATCCATGTTTTGCTTCACTTCGGCAAAAGCTCCAGGGGCATCGAGCCCCTATCGCTTTTTGGTCATTTCACTTCGTGAAATCCCACTAACAAAAGCATCCTATTAATGATGCTTTTTATTATGGAATATGAAGGTATTAATAATAGAACCTCACGAATTTGATAGAATACATATCTGCCAGTAAAAGGTCATCGGTTTCTGCTTCCTGGATTACAATATAACTTGCACCTACGTCTACCAAGGTACCCTCTCTGTCTATAAGCATATTTGTTCCAATGAGAAATTCCACTTTAACCCTCTCGCCGATATGCTGTTTCAGATATCCCTGGGTATAGGCTATACTCTCTACCGTTTCGGGAGCAGGGCCCATTGTGTCCGAGTCAGGTGCCGGTTGACTGGCCTGTTGTATTTGTGGAGGCGTTGAAACATATGAAGGTCCTGAAGGGTAGCCCGTAGGTACCGGGGGGATGATTGCCGGCGGTGAAACTGGTGTACCGCTTTGCACATACGCGGTTTGCATGGGCTGCATATATTGGTATGCAGGTGAATACTGGTTCTGGTTCATATAATTATTCATAATATCCTCCTTAAATGTTGAATTTATTGCTTATTTCACGGCACAAAGTTTTATGTTTGGGCATAAAGATCTGTTGGGACATAAAAACAGTGCTGATTAACCCTTGTTATAAACTTCCCTGTACCGGTTGCGGGGAATAAGTAACTGCAGTTGGCACTGAACGGATTATAATACCAGAGGCACTCTCCTATTCCCGGGAGTTTATTTCCCGAAAGTGCCCAATCAGCAACGTCATAATGAATCTGCTCCGGTGGAGTTGCCCATATTGTCTGGGGATTTACTTCGCCATAAACCTTTTCCATAACGCAGGTGAACTGCCTGGGTTGGAATATAACTTTACGAAGGCCTCCCTGGCCAGTTCTTAAATATTCTCCGTAAGCTACGTGCACGTGGTTCATTACCACAGTTGCAACCGCTCTCATTCCGTCAAGCCCTTCTCCTCCCGCTTCGCATTTTATAAGCCGTGCGAACAGCTCTCTTGTAGACATAGGCATAGTTATCACCCTAACTTTTAATGATAGTAAACAGTAATAAAATTATGATGGATTCGATTCGAAGGTTAATTTTTAACAAGTACATTGTGTTGGCCTAATACAGTATATTAGCAAAGGGCACGGTTGGTAACCGCATTTTTATAATCGACTGATGAAAAAATTGCATCAAATTATTATTTAAAATTTGAAGATAATAATATTGAACGCATTATTTTTGGAGCAAAAACAATTTGCTGCAAAAAGGAGGCAAATACAATGAGCAGGAATAGAGGAATGATGTCAGAAAGGCTTAAGGAAGAAATCGCAAAGGAACTTGGGGTATACAACACAGTTGCAAGTGAAGGCTGGGGCTCGGTAACCTCAAGGGACTGCGGTAATATCGTCAAGAAAGCGATAGAAATGGCAGAAAGAAACCTCACAAACCGATAGTATTGCCTTAAATAGAGTAGAGAAATAATTGCTAAGAATTATTTCCCTCTCGTTGAACCGTA
>DAOOJC010000091.1:0-6363 GCA_035384905.1 Acetivibrio sp.
TACGTGCGGTTCAACGAGAGGGAAATAATTCTTAGCAATTATTTCTCTACTCTATGCAAAATATTTATTAAAGGAGTATGGCAGAATGAGCTTGAAGGATGGAAATATGACACTTCCTACAAAGTTTATGGCAAGCACCGAATACTTTGGAGAGGCCGATATAGTGTTGGTAGGCGTTCCCATGGACTTTACATGCAGCTTCCGGCCCGGTACAAGGTTTGGACCTCAAAAAATCAGGGAAGTGTCCATAGGGATTGAAGAATACAGCATATACATGGACAGGGATTTGACGGAGTTCTCCTTTTATGATGCAGGGGATCTGGATCTTCCCATCGGTAACGTGAATAAAAGCCTTGAAATAATTGAAAGTGCCGCAGAAGAAGTAATCAAGGATAATAAATTTCCGTTCTTTATTGGAGGCGAGCATCTTATTAGTGTACCGGTTATAAAAAAGGTATACGAAAAATACGGTGATGACTTGGTGGTTATTCACTTCGATGCCCATGCCGACCTTCGGGAGGGGTATCTTGGTTGTCCCAATTCCCACGCTTCTGCCATAAGACGAGTTATTGATTTCATGCCCGGCAAAAACATATATCAGTTTGGCATAAGGTCAGGCACCAAGGATGAATTTGAGTTTGCCCGCAAAAACACCAATATGTTTACTTTTGATGTAATCGAGCCGTTAAAACAGTGTATTGACAAGTTTAAAAACCGGCCATTGTATGTAACTTTGGATATAGATGTTCTGGATCCCGCGTATGCCAACGGTACAGGTACACCGGAGCCCGGAGGAATCAGTTCAAAGGAATTGCTTCAGTCAATACACCTTTTTAAGGACCATAATATTGTCGGATTTGACCTGGTGGAAGTTTCTCCGCCGTACGATCCTTCGGACAGAACAGCTTTAATTGCTGCTAAAATAATAAGAGACGTTATTATGATGGTGGGCTGAATTATGCAGACAATAAAGAATTCTCTCGGACAATCCCATGATTATATCAGGCTGTTTGTAATAGAGGGCGATACGGTAGTGGACGCCACATGCGGTAACGGAAACGATACCGCATTTCTAGCCGGTCTGGTGGGGGAAAAGGGCAAGGTTTACAGTTTCGATATACAGGATAGGGCATTATGTAATGCTAAAAAAAGAATAGACGAACTTGGTCTTACAAAAAGGGTCGAACTGATAAAAGACGGGCATGAGAACATGGATAAATACGTAAATATGCCCGTTAAAGCCGTGATGTTCAATCTGGGTTACCTGCCCGGAGGTGACCATAAAATCGGAACAAAGCCCCAGACAACCATACAGGCAATAAAGAAGGCTATGAATCTCCTTATTAAAGGGGGAGTAATTGTTATTGTCATTTATTACGGAGGCGACAGCGGCTTTGAAGAAAAGGAAAGAGTTCTGGAGTTTTTAACCGGCATAGACCAAAAAGAGTATATTGTAATGAAGAATGAATTCATAAACCAAGCAAACTGTCCTCCCATATTGGTTTGTATTGAAAAGCTTTAGTATTCACAGTACTTCAGTTATGAAAATGGAAAATACAGTCAAGAAAATGCCCAGTACGGATATAGCATAAATAGCATATTTGAGCCTTTTAAACACCTTCCATTCGTAGGCGATTTGCTCCCTTTTATTAACAAGACACTCAATTACTTCGTTTAGCAGAATACTGTTTTCTTCATCTATTTTGGTAAGCTCAATTCCATAGCAGAATCCCCTGTTTTTGTCCTTAAGTTTTCTGGCTATTTTGCCGGAAAAGGTCAGAGTCATGCTTGGATTTAAATAAATGTCCACGATAACGTTCTTGCCTTCTTCCAGCAGGTTTTCCGTATAAACCAGTCCACCCTTAAAGCTTATATCTGCAAGTGTTGCCATATAGGCAATACTGTTTTCTTCCCGGATCTTGCATGGGTAGTTGACATAAAATCTCTCGTAATTTCTTTTATTTTCAAAGCTCATAATACTGTCGAGCTGTACGGTAACTGCCTGTTTTCTTATTGAAATAACTTTTCTTGTAATGCTTCCAGAAAACAGTGTTTCGTTGTTATCGCTTATTGCTTTAACCAATACTTTGCTTCCTTCTTTTAAATAACTTTTAAAAAATCTCGCAGGCAAAAATATCTCAGCAATATTCTTATCAAGATTGAGATAGGTTATAATTCCATAAATCCAGTTCCCGTCATTATTAATCGAAACTTTGCAAAAAATATTCGAATCGCTTTGCGTAGGTGTATTTTTTGACATAAAACCACCCTGCCTTTAAAAATATTTATCTATTTTTATTTATCGGATAAAAAAAGAAATTTCTAGATAGCAAATTGGCATGTTTCTGCCTGAAAAGATAAAAAAGATTTGATGAAAATATTATTATTTTGTAAATTTATTTCTTTCTTAAATATCAGTTATATGATATAAAAGAATTGGGAAAATTATTGCAATATACGAAAAAGTAAGATATAATTTATTTTAATTATAACCTGGTAATAATATCATATAATAATGCTTGAAATAATCAGAAATCAAGTTAATAATTAGGATTGACAGATAAATACAGCATACTCAATTGAACAGCGGAACTACTTTTTACAAACAATTTAAAAATAAGAGGTGGAAAATTGATGGACAGAGCAGACAGAATAAGACTTCTCCATGAGAAAAAAGCCCAATTGGAACAGGGTGGGGGAGCAGAAAAAATTGCAAAACAGCATGAATCCGGCAAAATGACTGCGAGGGAAAGAATAGAAGCTTTATTTGACGAAAATAGCTTTGTTGAGATTGATGCGTTTGTCGAAACAAAAAGCATTGACTTTGACATGCAAAAGAAAAAGGTCGCTGGAGACGGAGTTGTAACAGGATACGGTTCTGTTAACGGGCGACTGGTGTTTGTTTCATCCGAGGATTTTACTGTAATAGGAGGTTCCCTGGGAGAAATGCATGCCAAAAAGATAACCAAAGTAATGGACATGGCAATGAAAATGGGTGTACCTTTTATTAACATCAATGACTCCGGTGGTGCAAGAATTGAGGAAGGAATTGATGCACTAAAGGGTTTTGGAGATATTTTCTTCAGGAACACTCTTGCATCAGGTGTAATACCACAGATTTCGGTGATTATGGGGCCATGTGCCGGCGGAGCGGTATATTCTCCGGCAATAACCGACTTTGTTTTCATGGTGGAAAAAACCAGTCAGATGTTTATTACCGGTCCCCAGGTAATAAAGGCTGTTACTGGTGAAGATGTTACTTTTGAAGAGCTTGGCGGTGCAGATGCCCATAATTCCATAAGCGGTGTTGCTCATTTCAAAAGTTCAAATGAAAAGGAATGTATTGAAAAAATCAAGAGACTCATTGATTTCCTTCCCGATAACAGTCTTTCCGACGTTCCTGTTTATGATACCGGAGACAACTTGAACCGAATCAATGAAAACCTTTTGGAAATCATGCCCGATGACTCGAATAAGCCCTATGACATGATGGAAATTATTACGTCCGTTGTAGACAACGGTGATTTCCTTGAAATACAGGAGCATTTTGCTAAAAACATCATAATAGGCTTTGGCAGAATGAACGGGGGCACAGTGGGCATAATAGCAAATCAACCTAAGTATTCCGCAGGCGTTCTGGATGTTAATTCATCGGATAAAGCAGCCAGGTTTGTACGTTTCTGCGATTCCTTTAATATTCCGGTAATAACCTTCACTGACGTACCGGGGTATTTGCCCGGTGTAGGTCAGGAACACAACGGAATTATCCGTCATGGAGCAAAGCTCCTTTATGCTTTCTCGGAAGCTACTGTTCCCAAAATTAATGTCATTGTAAGAAAGGCATATGGAGGGGCATATATTGCCATGAACAGCAAACATCTCGGAGCTGACATGGTATTTGCATGGCCTTCAGCTGAAATTGCGGTTATGGGTCCGGATGGTGCGGCCAATATAATTTTCAGAAAAGAAATTAAAGAGGCCAATGATCCTGTAGCTACAAGAACTGAGAGAATCGAAGAATACAGGAATAAATTCTCCAATCCTTATATAGCGGCTTCAAGAGGCTATGTGGATGATGTAATAGACCCGGCTTCAACCAGAATAAGACTGATAAGTGCCCTTGAAATGCTTGCAAGCAAGAGGGATAACAGGCCGTCTAAAAAGCATGGGAATATTCCTTTATAATATATATTGTCTCTCTTAAGGAGGATGCTATGAAAGATCAATTAAATGAAGAAATAATCCTGGCAATATCGGCTGCATTAGCAGCGTATGAAACAAGGCCGGATTACAAGCTTGTAGTAAAATCTTTCAAAAGAATATCTCAAACATCTCCGGTATGGTCCACCACCGGAAGATTGGAAGGAATTGGAAGAAGTATATAATTTAAAATTAATAAGGAGGATTAAACATGAAAAAGTTTCTTATAAAAGTAAATGGAAGTCAGTATGAGGTAGAAGTTGAGGAAATCAGAAACGGAGTTGCTTCGGAACCGCAGGTCACCCTAAGCCAGTCTGCTCCAAAGGCTGCACCGGCACCGACACCAGCCCCGGCTCCGGCAGCTGCACCGGCACCAAAAGCGGACTCGTCAGTACCTGCCGGTGCTAATGTGATTAAAGCTCCTATGCCAGGTACAATTTTAAAAGTTAACGTTAATACCGGTGATGCCGTAAAGAAGGGTCAGGTACTTCTGATACTCGAAGCAATGAAAATGGAAAATGAGATTCTCGCACCCAATGACGGTACCGTTGCTTCAGTTAACGTATCCCAAGGTTCATCTGTGAATGTTGGAGATGTAATGATTTCATTGAAATAATGAAACGTTTTATATGCAGATAGTGTTGTAATATGTTATTAAAGAGGAGGTAAAAATAGATGGCTAAGGTAAGAATAACTGAGACGGTACTAAGGGATGCTCATCAATCTCTTATTGCCACCAGAATGCGAATAGAAGAAATGTTACCGGTAATAGAAAAGCTTGACGATATTGGCTATAACTCTTTGGAAGTATGGGGCGGTGCAACCTTTGATGCCTGCCTGAGATTCTTAAACGAAGACCCCTGGGAAAGACTTAGAACCATAAAAAAACACTGCAAGAAAACTAAGCTTCAAATGCTCCTTAGGGGACAGAACTTACTGGGATACAAGCACTATGCCGATGATGTCGTCGAGTATTTTGTGCAAAAGGCAGTTGCCAATGGAATGGATATAATAAGAATATTTGATGCCTTAAACGACCCCAGAAACATTGAAACAGCTATCAAGGCGTGTAAGAAAGAAGGCGGACATGCACAGGCAGCAGTTTCGTATACCATAAGTCCTGTACACAATCTGGATCTTTTCGTTAAAGATGCAAAACGTCTTGTTGATATGGGTGCCGATTCCATATGTATTAAGGATATGGCAGGATTATTAGTTCCTTATGCGGCATATGACCTTGTTAAAGCTTTAAAACAAAACATTAAAGTACCTATACAGCTTCACACCCACTATACCAGCGGTGTTGCTTCCATGACATATTTGAAAGCAATAGAAGCAGGTTGTGATGTTGTTGACTGTGCTATTTCTCCAATGGCTATGGGAACCTCACAGCCTCCAACGGAACCGTTGGTTGCATCATTAAAAGACACACCCTATGACACAGGTCTTGATCTGGATAAACTGAGTGAAATCGCCGAATACTTCAGACCGTTAAAAGAAGAGTATATTTCAAAGGGACTTTTGGATGTAAAGGTTATGGGAGTTGATGTAAATACTCTCAAATATCAAGTACCCGGCGGAATGCTTTCAAACCTTGTATCTCAGTTAAAGCAATCCAATGCTCTTGACAAGTATGAAGAGGTTCTGAAGGAAGTTCCGAGGGTAAGAGAAGATTTCGGATATCCTCCTTTGGTTACACCGTCAAGCCAGATTGTAGGTACTCAAGCTGTGCTAAATGTTGTAACTGGTGAACGTTATAAAATGGTTCCAAAAGAGTCCAAGGCTTTGGTTAAAGGTGAATACGGCAAGACACCGGCACCTATAAATTCGGAAGTTCAAAAGAAGATTTTAAACGGTGAGGAGCCAATTACGGCCAGACCTGCCGACTTTATTAAGCCTGAACTTAGTAACATCAGGGAAGAAATGAAGGAATACTTGGAGCAGGATGAAGACATTCTTTCTTATGCAATGTTCCCGCAGGTTGCCAAGAAGTTCTTCGAATTCAGAAAGGCAAAAAAGTATAAAATAGATCCGGATATGGTTGACTACGAAAACAAGGTACATCCGGTATAAATGGGGAGGGCAAACGCCCTCCTTCTTATATAATCTAATGCTCTCGAAAACTCGTATTGCTTTCGAGGTCTCTATTTCAGGAGCAAGCTA
>DAOOJC010000092.1:0-6353 GCA_035384905.1 Acetivibrio sp.
GCATTTTTATATATGATGGTGTCAGAAATATTGAGTTCATCAATGAACGTCTTGATTTCTTCAGTATACAAATCTATATCCATTGGCTTGCCGCTGGTGTAATCATAAACTTCTTTCAAATCACTGAGGTAAATATAATCTTTTGTTACCACGGATCCGTTTCTGAGAATGGCATAATTCTCATCGGTATTTATAAGGTCTTTTCCAAAAGCGTAAGGCACATCGAAATCCATTAAGTTTGCAATAGTCGGAAGGATATCGATTTGTCCGCCTATAGTACTGATTACCTCGGATTCTTCCTGCTGGGGATAATGAATTATAACAGGAACTTTTTGAAGCTTTGTCCAATCAGTATTGTTGTATTCGATACCCAGCAGTTGCATGAGCCCATCGGATTCAACCTTTGGAACTGCAGAGTGGTCGCCGTAGAGAACTAAAAGGCTGTTATCATATAAACCCCTTTGCTTGAGATTGTCTATAAACTCTCCGATGCATTTGTCCAGATAGTTTGCTGCCTTCAGGTAATTACCTATGAATGTTCCCTCAAATTCGCCCACATCGAAAGCAAAGTCTTCGAAATAGTTAAAGGGATGATGGCTGGACAATGTGACGAAAAAGCTGTAAAATGGCTTTGCTGTGTCTATTTTTTCAAGGGATTGCCTGAAGAAGGATGAATCACTGAGTGCCTGCCCGTCCCATCCTGCAAAGTCATCCAGTACAAAATTTTCCTCGCTGTAAAAGGTGTCAAACTGTAAAGATTTATACATCTCATCTCTGTTCCAGAAGTATCTGTCAAAGCCGTGAAGAGAATAGGTGTCATAACCTTGCTCTTTCATTATACTTGCCAATGAATAATAGGTATTTTCAGCAAATCTGTGATATACCGAACCTTCTTTTACAGGATACATTGATGTATTGGATAAGAATTCGGCATCCGAGGTATTACCTCCTGAAACCTGATAGTAAATATTGTCAAAATAAAGGCATTCTTTTATAAGCTTATTAAGGTTGGGGGTAATTTCCTTGCCTCCAATTTTCCGGTTTATAACAAACTGTTGCATAGCTTCCATTTGCACGACAATAAGGTTTTTGCCCTTGGCAATTCCGTTAAGCCTGTTGTCTGTGAATTTTGAACTCTTGTTTTTGTAGAACTCTATTATTGCAGTCTTATCTTCGTCTGTTAAAATATCGTCTTCCAATAGGCTTTCTTCAATAAAAAGCTTTGTATTATAGTAGTGGGAATAAAATACTCCGAGGCTTTTGGCTGAGTAGTTGCTGTTGTAAGCAAGGGTGTTTATGTCCGTACACCTGAAGACCGAAAGGAAGGTAACCATTCCTACTACCAATAAGCTTACCGAACGGATTATTCTTTTCTTGAAATACAGCTTTTCAGCATTTTTATGTAGTAATACAAGGCCCATTAGCATAAAAGGCAAATCTAAAAGGTATACTATGTCTTTAATTAAGAACAGGCTCATTATACTCTGGTCTACGGAACTGAGCAGCTTGATATCCATCTGGAAAAACACGGGTACAGTGAGCAGATTATAATAATACCTGAAAAAGTTTGTATCAGCCATTAACAAAACAGTCAGCAATAAATTAAAGGCGAAAAGAGCAATAAACCTATATTTATTAAAAATAAAAGCAATTAAGGATGTAATTATTAGCAGTACTGCAAAAGATGAAAGTATCATGGTTATGTTTGTTGACGAAAGAAACGGATCTGTGTTCAGTTTTGTAGTAAACTGAAAATACAAGCACTTAAACAAAATACAAAAAATGAACAAAAGCCAATAAAGCATTTCTGCATAATTAAAACGTTGCCTAACAATATTTGATAAGTTTTTCATTTCAAAACTAACCTCGCTTTAATGTGATTGTTACGGACTATATTATTTCCAACTTCATAAATAGTTCATTTTTTACTAATTCGACCATTAATTTAACTTCTTTATTATACATGATTTTATTGTAATATGAAATACTAAATTTTTAATAAACAAAATGTTAACAAGTCATAAATTTTTGAGAAATATTTGAATTCACAATATAGTACCGGTGAAATTAATATATGAATACCGGTCGTAAGAGTTTATTATTTCTCCGTTATTACCCACTGAATGAATTTAACGTAGTATTTTGTTACGGGAAGGAAAACAAGGGCACTTAGAATATTAAATACAGTATGGGCATTGGCAACAAGCCTGGTTTTGTCCTGTCCCAAATATAAGGTAATTTCCTTGACCAGGTGGGAAAAAGGTACAAGGAAAATGAAAGCAATGGCTACCCCAATAACATTATAGAGGGTATGTGCCCATGCGGTTCTCCTTGCCGAGATGTTGGTGCCTATACTGGCAGTCTGTGCCGTGATGCAAGTTCCGATGTTGTCGCCGAAGGTCAGGCCCAAGGCGGACTCAAAGCTTATAAGACCGGCATTGTAAAGGACAATGGTGAGGCCTACTGTGGCACTGCTGCTGTGAACCAACATGGTGGTTATCATCCCAAGGATAAGACCGATTAACGGGTTTTGCCCATAGGCTTTAAAGAGTTCGATGGCTATTCGGCTTTCCTTTATGTAAGGTACTCCTGAATTCAGTATGTTAAGTCCTGTAAACATAAGTCCAAGGCCGGTCACTGCCCATCCGATGTTTTTGACCGAATTTTTTTTCGATCTGAAAGCGGTAAGAAGACCAAAGCCGATAATGATATAACCTGCATGGGGAAGCTTGAAGGACATAAGCTGGGCAGTTATTGTAGTTCCGATATTTGCACCGTAAATTATGCCTACGGCCTGAGTGAGATTCAAAAGCCCCGAGTTTACAAGCCCGACAGTTATAACCGTTATGGCTGTACTGCTTTGAACCAGTGCCGTAAGAATTGTTCCCGTTACAAGGGCAAGGGGTAAATTGTTTGTCAAGGCTTCAAGGCACCATTTCATTCTGTGGGTGTTTGCTTTTTCCAATCCTGTGCTCATTAAGTTGACCCCATATATTATTAATACCGTTCCAACTATGAAATTTACAGCGATTATAATAATTCTGATATCCATTTTGCTTTATTTTTCCTTATTTAAGAATGTATCTTACTTTTAAACATAAGCTTTATCGTGCAAAAATAGAACAACCAAACATGAAAAACTGCATAGGAATTGAACGAAATTTTATTAGTATAAAGAATAAAAAACAATCATAGTTTAATTGAAGGAGATATAATGAGAAAAAGGGTGGACATTTTGTCGGCTTTTACAAGTAATATTATCTACAATTTTCTAATATCCTTTGGCGTAATAGTGGGGGCAAGCCTGTTAGCCGGGATTGGAGCATTGATAAACGATCATCCTCCTTTAAGATGTATGTTTGAAATAGCGAGCTCTATAAAAATATGGGCGGTAGCGGTTGCTTTGGGCGGCACCTTTTCAACCTTTGAAATTCTTGAAAAAGGATTGTTCCGCGGAGAAATCAGATCGATTGTTAAGCAGGCGGTATATGTGGTAGTTGCTGTTATTGGGGCCAATATGGGTTATGGCTTTATAAGGCTTATCCAAAAATGTGGGGAGTCAATGATAAAATGAAGAAACTTGCATATAGATTGTTTATCTGCTTTATTACAGGGCTTTTAGGAGGAATTCTTATTGGATGTACCGTGATGAGTACCCTTGTCAGCTACAGGATTGACCGGTATCATGAGGAAATAATGTTTCTTAAAACCGTTATAGCAGATAATGATGTAAAATTAAAAAAGCTTGAAGAATCCTTTGATAATGTTAATAAAAAGAAGTTTCTTGTTTCAGATATAGAGGTTCACTTGATTTATGCGGATGGCGAGGAAAACAGTTTTGATAAAATGGAGCTGACAAATTATATAAAAGATAAGTATAAAGACCTTTTGTGGAAGGAGGTAAGAGGTATTGATACCGACCTTGCGGTAGGGCTTATAGATAATGATGTTTTGGTGATTGAAGGCAAAAGCTATGAATTGAGAGTTTCCAGGGTACTTATATCCGATGTATTCAAGATATGGGTAACGGTAAAGAATAACCAATAATTTCTTTTACTTCATTATTTCACTTCATGAAACAAATCAAAATAAATTCTTTTTGAGTTGTAACTTTTCAAACACTAAATACGAATAAATAATGAGGAATGCAGGTTTTAATGTATTTTACTTTAATTATATATAATATACAATGGGTTTTTAGTACCTGACCGGTCAAAGACAAGGGGGTGTATGATGAGGACGAAAGAGCATAACCGGGATTGCTATTTTAACGATCTGGAATCCTTTGAGACAATTGTACTTAAGTACCGTGAGAATTCAATTAATTTTGCCAAAAGATATATAAACGATATTCAAATTTGTGAGGATATAGCACAAGAAGCGTTTGCAGATGTGTATGTCAATAGAGATAAATACAATCCCAAGATATCCTTTAAGACATGGTTGTTTTCAATCATACATAACAAATGTGTGGATTACATAAGAAAAAATAAGGAACTGATAATCGACAGTATTGAAGATAAATCCCGGGAAGGAAATG
Source organism: Acetivibrio sp. (assembly GCA_035384905.1). Lineage (GTDB taxonomy): Bacteria > Bacillota > Clostridia > Acetivibrionales > Acetivibrionaceae > Hungateiclostridium. The sequence goes on from DAOOJC010000092.1 coordinate 4,541, forward strand.
AGTTTGACAATCTTGAAACAAAAATACTTCTAGAACATGAAATCGGTAAACTTAAATCAAATTACAGGGCAATAATCCAGATGGTTGAAGTCGAGGGGATGACAATCCGAGAGGCGGCAAAAGTTCTTCAAATAAGCGAAGTTCATGCCCGGGTATTAAATCACAGGGCAAAGAAAAAACTTCGCAAGGAATTGATGAAAGGAGGATTTGTGTATGAATGACCGGGAGTTTTTAGATGGGGTTTACAGGAAAATAAATATTCTTGAAAGAGAACGCATGGAAATGGAACTTATCCGAAAGAGACAGAAGAGACTCTTTTACAGACAAGTAAAGATGTGCCTTATACCTTTTTTATCGGTTGCAGTACTTGTTATATTCCTATTGTTATTCGAAATCAGTATGTTGGAGACTGCTGTTATCTCAGCTTCGATATTGCTGTTCATGGTTTGGCTGGAGGCTTGTGACTTTGAAATGGAAAATACTGATGTGGGAGTGAGGTTAAATGAGTATAATTATTAATAATCTATGCAAAAAGTATGGCAATAAAGTGGTGTTGGATAACGTAAATTTGCAGATTGACAAGGGTATGTTCGGACTTTTAGGCCCTAACGGTGCAGGTAAAACCACGTTAATGAGGATTTTGACAACTCTTATTCCCCCTACTTCAGGAACGATAGAAGTAAATGGTGTTCAGATACATAGACGAAAAGAAATAAGAGAAATAACCGGTTACCTTCCTCAGGAGTTTTCCTTGTATCCTTCTTTTTCGGTATATGAAGCTTTGGATTACCTTGCGGTTTTGTCCCGGATAACAGACAATAAGATGCGAAAAGACATTGTTAACGAGCTTTTGGAAAAGGTGAATTTACGTCAGTACAAAAAAGTAAAGGTAAAAACTCTGTCGGGAGGTATGAAAAGGCGTTTGGGAATAGCTCAGGCACTACTTGCAAACCCAAAGGTATTAATTGTGGACGAGCCAACAGCCGGGCTGGATCCGGAGGAACGTATACGCTTTCGCAATATGCTTGGGAGTTTATCTTCAGAACGTATAGTTATACTGTCTACTCATATAGTAGAAGATATTGAGTCCACCTGTGAAAAACTGGCGGTATTAAAGGAAGGAAAAATTGTATATGCAGGTACCGTCGGAGAATTGCTGAAGTCGGTCGAAGGATATGTATGGAGCGGATTGATAGAGCCTGACAAGCTAAACTTTGTTCAGGATAATTTTACGCTTATATCATCGGTAAGAGAAACCGAGAAATTCAGGGTTAAAATATTGGCCTCCGAAAAGCCCTTTGAAGGGGCCGAAAACATATTACCGTCTATTGAAGACGGTTATATGAAAATCATCAAGGGGGTGTAAATATGTTATTGAAACTGTCTGTTATTGAAATAAAACATCAATTTAAAAGAATAACGTTTTATGTATTTGTTTTGCTGACAGCTCTATTCGTATTTACTCAAATCGGAGAATTCGAAATGTGGTCCAAACATCCTGATGAACAGGAGGACATATATTTATTAGCAGATCAAATGATCGGCGATCCCAAACAGCCTGACGAAATGGCAACTCAGAAGGGTGTATATGAATTGCTCCAAAGAGCGGTTGAAAGCAAAAAAATAATGGTTCAAGGGTTAATAATTAACAAGGAGAAAAGACTTTCGGAGGAACAGATAAAACTAATTAAAGAAGTAATGCAAAAGATATCTCCGGAGGGTAAAGAAATATGGACAGAGGAGGATCTGCATCTTTCCGGTGAAGAGTTTGAGAAAATCAGACTGATCCTAGGGTACAGCGATAATGATCCAA
>DAOOJC010000093.1:0-986 GCA_035384905.1 Acetivibrio sp.
TCTTCCATTATCTTTTCCCGTGGAACAGCAATGTTTCTATTCCTTATCAGAAAAAACAAAAGGTCGTATTCCTTAGGTGCCATCTCTACCTGCACTCCATCAATGAACACCTTGTATGCCGTTAAGTCTGCCGTAAAGCCGTCCTTTTCGAAAATGACATGATTCTCTGCATCCTTTTTGGCAGAGCTGCCTTTTTCCACTCTGCGTAAAATGGCATTAATCCTGAGCATAATTTCTTTTGAAGAAAAGGGTTTGACAACATAATCATCCACACCAACTTCAAAACCCAAAATCTTATCATATTCTTCGCCCCGGGCAGAAAGCATTATTACCGGTGTATCTGAAAATTTGCGTATTTCCTTTACGGCAGAAAAACCGTCAAGTTCGGGCATCATAATATCCATAATGATTATATCGAAGGCATTATTACGGCAAAGCTCCACTGCTTCAATGCCGTCCCCGGCTTCCGTGACCTTATGACCTTCAAACAAGGCATAACGCTTTATAACAGCACGAAGACCCGCTTCGTCGTCGCATATTAATATTTTAGCCATTCTATAATCATTCCTTCCTACTTATTATGAATATTCTTGCGGCTTTTACTAATATGTTTTTCTGAACCTTGCTGCAAATATTATAGCAGCAAACAGAACGAAAGACATCATCCCCATGAAAATAATATTATTATTTTCTGTTCTTCTGTTTAAAAATCCTCCTGTACTCTGGCCACCAGGGAATCTTCTGTTTTGTTCTTTTGATTCCATCCCTTCCCTATTATCGGAAACACTATTGTTACCTCTGTTCTGTCCCATCCCTCCGAAACGTCCGCCTGTCATCGAAGAAATCTGATTAATCTGCTCCTCCGTCAGGCCGATTGATTTCAGTTTTTCCTTTACTTCATCCGTAATTTGACCGTTCGCCTGCATTATTATTTCTCCGGCCTTTCTCATAGCTTCCATATCTATATTACCAAAACCTCCGGGGAA
>DAOOJC010000093.1:996-6260 GCA_035384905.1 Acetivibrio sp.
AAAGTATTATCTCTACCACCTCTTCCTCCCATCATACTGCCCAGGACAGACAACTTCAAATCCCCGGATGATATAAGCTTTTCAGGATTTGCCTTTTGTCCTTCGGTTGTAGAGGGAACTGTACCGTCAAGTTGACCCTGTACACTTTGGGCTCGAAGATTGCCAAGGGTAATAAATGCTGAAACAGCGTTTTGGTACTCATCAAAGGTACAAAATGCCGTAGCATCGTTTTTCACGTATTCGGAAATTACGGCATCAAGGGATTTTATTTTTCCCTCAAACTTTCCGTTGGCTAAATATTTACCAATGAGCTGCTGCAAGTAGCTGTGATATCTTTCCAAATACTCTGCGTTAGAAAACAGCTTTTCTATCAGAGGCCGGCTTGACATTTCAACGCCGCTTACCGGAGTATCAATGGGAAAATTAATCACTGAAGTTGCATCACCGTTTTGAAAACCACCCCATGCAAGGTTATAGTCCCACGGCAAAACGGTCAGCTTACCGTCACGTTCATAAATATAATAATTTTGTGCCATGCTAGAACTGTAGCTGTCAAGATTAACAACAAAAGTATGTGCGGCCAGATACCTCAAAATCTTGTCGACATCAAAATATTTTTCCAGTTCTTTTCCCTCAGAAAGTGCTTTAAGGGCCTGAATAACACGCTGGTAATCGCTCTCTTTACCTTTTCCCACTACATTGTTAAAAATAGAGCTGTAGCTTTCAATATTGTCGTCTGTATATTCAAGGCTGCCACCTCCCCTGCTGCCGCCGGGCCAGCCTCTGTCTCCGAAATTACCGAACATGCCGGGCATTCCTCCTTCGAACATACTGGGCATTCCACCGCCCGGTGCTCCCGGAACGTTTCCATCCCAGTTTCCCATATCCATGCTTTTCACATTATAAAGCATTCCAGATGTATTACCGAAAACCCGCTGTTCATAACTATCGTTATACAACTCCACCGCAAGATACAACCCATGACTTTCGCCGTTTATTTTAATATCCGCATATCCGAAATAGGGTGCATCAACACCGATTTCCCGCATTAGGTCGTAGGAAACATATTCCTTCATGTAAGTGCTATCCCCAAGCATGTTATTGAGCACCATGCTCTCAAGCCCGAAGCACGTCTGATCTTTGATGTATTCGTCAAACTGCAGCCGAAAACTATATCTATCGCTATCGGAGCTTGCCACTTGGGTTAAGCTGGAGTTTCCCTTAGGACGGATACCGACATTTTTAAATCTCGTTCCGTTAATAACCACATCAACCATGATAAATTGCTCACTTCTGGCATTGTCGAGCATTTCTTGCCAATCCTCTTCATCGGCAAGAATATCAATGGAAATGATATCGGTACCGAAAACCTTGTTTGCATATTCCGGTTCGGATTTCAAACTTCCGCTTGCCTTTTGCATATTGCCGGCCACCACTAGAGCTGCACTTAATACCACGGCAAATGCAACAGCGATGGCAACAATAACATTTATTCCTTTACTATTAATCATTTGCAGTCACCTCAAATCCTGCATGTTCAGGCTGTGTATTCGCCGTTATAGCTTACAAGGCATGCATTGTTCACGCCCTTTATGGCAAGTAATTCATTGAGAAGTGTTGCCGACATATCTAAAAGCCTCACTTCAACAGTAAGCTCAATGCCGTTCTGGGAAACTGTCTTTGCCTTAATTAAGCTTTTCTTGGTTTTTTCCTTTATTTTTGCCATGCAATCGCTTTCTGCTTTATCGTTTTCAAGTTTAAGTACCAAGATGTATGGAGTATCGCTGCTTTTTTTGTTTACAAACACAAGAAGAACAATACCGATCAAAACCGAACCGATAATACCGAGAGGAATTAACCCTGCACCGATAACGATTCCTGCCGAAATTGCCCAAAATAAAAATGCAATGTCCAGAGGCTCTTTAACTGCTGTTCTGAAACGAACTATGGACAGTGCGCCTACCATACCAAGGGACAGGATAATATTTGACGTTACCGCAAGAATAATAAGGGTTGTGATCATCGTCATAGCTATAATTGAAACACCAAAGGATGCCGAATACATAACCCCGGCAAAGGTTTTTTTGTATACGAAAAAGATGAAAAGCCCGATTGCAAAGGCCAGAATCATTGCCGTCAGAACATCCACAATTGAAAATTCCACAGCTTTTTCTAAAAAACTTGTTTTAAAAATGTCTTTAAATGTCATTGTTTGTAACCCCCAATTTATAAAATTCTTGTTATTGCATATTTGGAAAATGCAGTACTTCTTCTGCCGGAAAGAGATACCATACCGCGGATTATCTCCGGCAAAAAGTTATCATATTTCACTTCAAGAATATAAACTCCCGAAACCGGTATAAGTACAGGTCCAGATCTTAAAAAATCATGAATATTGTAGCTTGTCCGAATATCATAATCCAAGGTAACCCTCACATTCCCCATAGGATAAATGTATGCTTCCCGCCTATAATCCACGATATTTTTCGGCCGAAGCTGCTGATAATACATTTTTGCATACAGCTCCAAGCACAGAGAATTTCCGTTTTCTTGTAATACATCAAGGTCGCCGTCAAGCAACCGATTGCATTCTTCTTCCGTTATGACGCAGCTTTCCTTAAAGCAAATGTTATTATTCTTTCTCTTTTTTTCAAGGCGGATGAAGGATGGATCATCGTTATAAAGACGTAACCGGAACTTTTCCCTCCCGTTTATGCCATCGATTTTTTCTTTCAGAGCTTTATCGTTATAGTTGTCGAAATAGAGGCTCTTAACCCGGTAGCTGTTTTCCTCTTTCGCATTTTTATCAGGATGTGCTACGAAGGGAAGCCTTGCTCTTATCTGTAATACATCGGAATAGTTTATATAGTGCTTTATTTCATGTCTGCCTTGGGTTTCTGCCATTCTCTCACTCCTTTCCTCCGGAATGATTTTATTTTAAGCAATGAAAGTGAAATGCAATTGTATGTTATCTGAACTTTATCTGAATTTTGGGTAAGCAAAAAACCGTCCCTGTTCTATGGACGGTCATGTTCCAAATTGAAAAGGCATGAAGCAAGTATTAAATGAAATAGCCGCTATGTCTTAATACTTGCCGAAATTCATATCACCAGTAAATATATTCTTTTTATTTAAGTATTTCTCTTTTGAATCGACCTCATGGTTTTCGCTCGCAGCTTCCAGCAATCCTAAAATCCCCTCATCAATGCTTTCATATCCCGATTTTTTATATCCATTTTTTCTTATCTTAAACCTTTTCACCATTTCGTTAAGGGTATCTGCCTGACTTGTCAATTCCTGACTTGAAGCAGCACTTTGCTGCGAAGTTGCCGAATTCATCTGAATAGCCTGCGAAATCTGCAACACGCCTTGATTTACCTGCGTAATCCCCGATGCCTGATCATTTGATGAAGCCGATATTTCACTAACATAGTCAGTTACTCTTGTAACTCCGCTAACAATTTTAGAAAGTGCTTCTGCAGTATCTTTTGCAATACTCATACCATTTTCCGTTTTCGAAACGGTTTTCTCAATTAGAACCGCCGTCTCTTTGGCCGATTCTGCACTTCTGCCGGCAAGGTTTCTGACTTCCTCAGCCACAACTGCAAAACCCTTTCCGTGCTGTCCTGCCCTGGCTGCTTCAACAGCAGCATTTAATGCAAGAATATTGGTCTGAAATGCTATTTCATCTATCACTTTAATTATTTTAGATATGTTTGTTGATGCTACAGATATTTCATCCATTGATTTCAACATTTCATTCATCCGTTCATTACCGGCAACTGCATCATCTTTCACTGCCATAGTAAGCTCACTCGCCTCTTTGGCATTGTGTGCATTCCTTTTTGTTTGTTCGGATATTTCACTCATAACTGCCGTTAATTGTTGAACTGAACTTGCTTGTTCTGTGGTACTCTGCGAAAGTATCTGGGATGAATCCGCAACTTGTTTCGAACCCGCATACACCTGTAATGCTGCCTCTCCCATCTTGTTGAGCACATTATTGAATACAGATAAAATATTATTGAGAGAATTTTTTATCTCAATAAAGTCACCTTCGAATTCTTTATCCACCACAATGTCTAAATTACCTTCTGACATTTGATTCAGCACATAGCTGATTTCATTTGTATAAGTTTTTAAATTGGAGATTGTCTTGTTTAATGCCTCCTTTATTATTGCATGCTCACCCTTATAGTCTCCTTTAACACTAACCTGCAGGTTTCCTTTTTCTACTTCTCCAAGTACGCTGGCTGCTTCATTTATCGGCTCTATCGCAGCATTGAGCGTGTTATTTATTCCTGAAATAATATCTCTGTACAATCCTTTGAAATTTTCCTCATTTCCCCTTACTTGAAGCTTACCTTCAATTGCAGCCGAAGTTAACGCACTCACTTCATGAACAAGTCCTTTTATTGACTCGACTGTCTTTTTTAATGCAGGACCTATCTCATCTTTATCATCCTTTATCAAAATCTCGAAATCAAAATTCCCTTCCGCTATCTTATCCATTGAACTTACAACCTGCCCTTGAAGATAGTCGGCATAATTATCCATTGTATTAGCAAGCCGGCCTATTTCATCTTTTCTGTTTAAGTTAAGCCTTTTCTTAAGATGGCCTTTTTCAAATTCCTCAACCATTTCTACTACCGAACCAAGGGGTTTGGATATATTTCTAATTATCGAATATCCAAACAAAGTGATTATAGCCAATATAATCAGTAATCCAATAGAAATGTTTATTAAAACGGTAGTTCTCTCACTCTTGTACTTTGCTTCATTTTCATTTATAGCTACTGAAAGCAACTCTGTTATTTCATCCAAACTCTCACGGGATTCGTTAAATGCCTCTTTCCAACCTTTATCAAAAGCATTGTTTTCTATAGATAACCTTGAGATCTGAACCCATTCGTCTATACCGGAGTTTACTCTTTCAAATAATTCAAATGCTGTAAGATTGCTTGCAGCTCCTTTAAATTCTATCCATTCCTTTTTTGTAGCATCCATTTCCTTTCTTGCTTGTAAAACCCTCTCCTTTGCAGTATTAATGTTGTCATTAAAAAAAGCAATTTGATTGTCAGTTTCTTCTATTGAGCTATCCATAAGAACCAGCTCTTGAACCGCTGTATATGCCTGATATAGGTCTCTGTCAGCATTTAATAATGTCTCTTGTGCAATAAGTCCGGATTTCAGCATTTTTGTTTGTGCATTCTGAGTTCCGGTACTCAAAATAATTGCCCCCGCTGCAAATACAGCGACGCCAA
>DAOOJC010000094.1:0-6225 GCA_035384905.1 Acetivibrio sp.
TGTGACACTTGGCAAAAACATTGTAAAGAAGGGTTTGTTGCATCGTATGATGCAACATAAACCTAAGGATATACCGATATAAGTTTTTCGTAGAGGTTACCATACATCTACCTATCAAAAGGAGGGCGATGTCTTGAGTATTAAAAAGAAAAAAACAGTAATAAGTGATGATAAAATCATTATATTAGATTATTTAGATTATTTTACTGAAAAGTTTTTATTGTTAATATTACTAATTGTTTTTGGACCTATACTAATTCAAGTCATCAGTACCGGATACCTTCCGATTATTCTTATTCTGGCCGCCATATTTATTCTTGCCATATCTTTTACATTGTATGAAAGATTCAAAAAGAATAAATCGAATATACAGGAAGGATATGAATATATTATTGATAAATCTTCTCAAACACTGATTATAAAGAAAACAGAGTACTTTAAGTTTAAAAAATATGAATATAGCATTAAAGGAAATGTAAAGTTGAAAATTACTGATAACTTCGACAACGAAGAAAATAAACCCTATTATAATTTGTACATCAGTGCCGGGGAGAAGGAAATATTAATTCAGCAAGCTTATAATGAAAATTTCATCAAGGAGTTGGTTGATGAAATAATACGTCTTTTAAATATTCCCCATTCAATTATTGAAGATCCAAAAGGTATACTATTCAATGAATCCATAAGTTTGCCTATAAAAGGCATTTCTGATTATGACAAGACAGAATCAAAAGAAGTCTTGGAAGATGAGATTATAAAAAACCGGCATCCGAAAGACAGTTTTCTAAATGCGGGTGAAGAGTACGATGATGCGATAAAGAGAAAAATTTTATTAGAAAAAATAGATGAAATAAATGAGAAAGACAAAAATCATTCGACACCTCTTTTAGAAGGAGAATGTAAAGCTAAGGTATATGATAGAAAGCTAATAATAAATGTTAGGAGAAATTATATACTTTTCTTTGCAGTTTTAGCTTTATTTCTATTTCTAATTTACAAGTTTTCCTTGGTTGAAACCGTAATCTTGGAGCGGACAGGTTCAAATGTGATAAATTGCGTAATTAAATATAATTTTTTAGGCATAGAAAAGCTGGAGGCTGAAAAGTATATTCTCAACGATTTAAAGAACTTCATAACGAAAACTGACAGCGAGGGAGATATCACATATACATTCGAGTACCAGAACAATAAAAGGTTTAATGCATCATTATTTAACGCTAATAGTGAGGATGTTGAAGCAATAGAATCTTTCCTGAAAGATGAATCTGAAAAAAAACTCATTATACAAGGAAAACAACATTTTTCAAGTATATTATTTAACTGTTTTCTGGCATTAAATGCATTGTTATTGATAATATCAAGTATAGAGATTCTATTGAAAAGAAAAATACGAAAAATGGTAATAGATGGGGATGGTAAAAAAATCCTTGTAACCTTTAAATCCATTATAAAAAATGAAGAGATGGAGTATGCCATAAGCATTTTGGATAGTATTGAAATTAAAAAGATAAGTGATAAAGATTATTTGTATTTAAAAATGCTAAATAGGTCTTTAAATGTTGGGCAAATAAAGAATAAAAACAATTTATATAATATCGAAATGTTTATAAATAACCTTTTCAGTTAGATGCCGCAAACGAAGCAGAATTTCGGGATAATACAGGCATACTGTTCTTTGAAAGTATTACATGAACCTTGATAAGACTATTGATGTTTTCATTAATTATCCCACAATGGTATAATATACTTAAATACCGATTATCGGAGGGATACATATTATAATTTCCAATGACCTCGCAGATAAAATAATAGAAGCACCGGCAGAGGATTCGAAGATTATACTCAAAGGTCCTACGGGAAGCGGAAAATCAACCCTGCTTCTCGAAAGGTATAAGTATATGGTTGAAAAGCTGAAGGTGCCCAGTGAAAAAATATTGATACTTCTGTTAAACAGAACCCAGTCCCTTGAGTGGAGAACGCGGACTGTGCTTGAGGGCTCCGGTGCTATTTTGAGGACCTCTTATTACGGTTTTATCCAGGGAGAGATAAAGACCTATTACCCTATTATTCTTAAAAACTGCAAGGGAATAGTAAAAAAAGACATAAAACCTGTGTTTTTAACCTTTGAAGCCGCACAGTTTTTGGTTTCCATAGTTTTGGAGTGGCGTAGGCAGAATAAAGGGTATTTCTCCGGGGTTACATCCTTTAGCGACAGGCTTGCCATAGATATGACATCCAATCTTGTCCGGGCGGCTATTTCGGATATTCCCTATAACGAGATAGGTAAAAGGCTCTACGATGCACTGGAGAAGAAGGAAGAAATAAAAAAACAGGTGTACAGTGAAGCGGATGATATTTTAAGTGCATACCGCAAAAGATGTATGGAGCTTGGCATATTTGACTTCGGCATGGCTGTAGAGCTCTACAATAAATACCTTATCACTGACAATACATACCGGGAGCAGCTGTTTAAGAGAATTGACCACCTGATTGTTGACAATATTGAAGAATGTGTTCCGACAGAGGTGGACTTTATAAATTTCCTTTTGCCGCGTCTAAAAACCTGCTTAATGGCATACAACCACGAAGGGGGATATGGAGAAGCCTTCGGAAGCAACCACGAATACATGAAGCAGAAGCTTTTGGGCAGGATTGAGATGGTGGAACTAAATAAATCCTTTACATGCAAGGATTATATGTATGAGTTTTCGGACATGCTTTTTGATGCAATAGAAAACGGGACATTTAAAAGTTGTAAGCCCGGAAAGGAAATAGAAAGGGTTATGCCCTTTGAGCTAAGAAGTGAGATGCTGGAAAAGGCGGGCGAGAGAATAGTATCCCTTATTGAGGATGAAGGCTACAGTCCTTCCGATATAGCGGTCATTTCCTACTACGCAGATCCGGTATCTGAGTTTGTTATAGCACGATGCCTGGAAAAACACGGCTATGAGATAAAAAACCTTGCCAGAAAGAGCAGAATCATAGACAACCCCTTTTCCCAGGCACTTATAACCCTGGCACAGCTCTGCCATCCGTCTTATGGTTTGGTTCCAGGAAGAGATGATGTCCGGGCACTACTACGAATGGTGCTTAAAATTGATCCGGTCAGAAGCTCTGTGCTTGCGGGAGAAATACTTGCCCAAAGACCTTTTGCGGAGTTTCCCGATATAGAATTTCCCGGCCTTGTGGAAAGGGTGGGATATTATAACATTGAAAAGTATGAGCATATAAGAAATTGGATAAAAGAATACAGGGAGATGGAAAAACCCCTCGACATAAATGAGTTTTTTCAGAAGGTGTTTTTGGAAATCCTTATTTCTACCGAGGTGTCACAGAAGGATATCCTTGAGACGAGAAAACTCATTGACAGTGCCAAGTCCTTTGTTGACGTGGTATTGAGGTTTAACAGAAATGCCAACAGAGACTTCTTAGAAGTGGTTAGAAGGGGTATAAAATCTGGAGAAAGCATTTTTGAACTGGAGGAAAAGCATAGCGGAAACTTTGTGTTGATGTCGACACCGGTTGCTTATCTTGCCGGTTCGTTAAAGAGCAAGGTTATCATACTGTTAAGCCTCAGCAGCAGTAACTGGACTCCAAGAAGCATAAAGGAAATCACCAATATTCATGTGTTGACCAAGACATGGGACGTAAATGAGATTTATACCGAGGAGATGGAAGAGAAAAACCAGAAGCATTATCTGGCAGTTCTTATAAGGTCCCTGTTTAAAAGGTGCGGTGAGAAGCTGATAACCTTTGAATCGGCTTTATCGGCAAACGGATACGAGAATGACGGTATCCTGGCTGACTATTTTGATGAGATACTCTCACAGTAGATTAAGGTTTATAATAAAGGGTGCAAATTATATATGTGAAGAAAAATGTGGCGAAACTTGAGCTTCTGTAACACTTTTCTTCACACGTATTCTTAATAAATTGATTGGAGGCCTTTATGGGACTTAGAAAAGGACAGAAAGAGCTTGTTGAAAGGTACAGGGGAGGTTACTGTGCTATTCCTGCAATACCTGGGGGCGGTAAGACCCATTGCCTGACCTTGTGGGTTGCGGAAATGATAAGCAATGGTCTTCATAAGCCGGGCAAAATACTTATTGTTACATATATGAACAGTGCTGTTAATAATTTTAAGAAGCGTATTTCCGAAGAACTCCAAAAAAGAGGAATCAGCACCAACAAGGACTATTTTGTGTCTACCATTCATGGGTTATGTCTTCAGATAATAAAGGAAAAGCCTGACCAAATTTTTGCAAATGAAGAATTTGATGTTGTGGACGGTGTAGTGAAAAACCACATTATATCTGCCGCGGTTGATGAATGGAAACGGCATAATGAAAGGGCATTCAAGCTGTATCTGGATATTGAAAGTTTAAGTGCCGAAAGGATAGGGGATGTATACCGGAATTGGCACGATAAGCTTTGCGGCATAATGCTTTCTGCCATAAGCGACTTTAAAATAAGGGGTATTACCCCCCAAATAGCGAAAGAGATGTGCCGTGAGTGCGGCAGGGACTCAATTATCTTTTGGGCATCTCAAATTTATGAAATATACGACAGGAAGCTTAAAATGAGCGGGGCCTTGGACTTTGATGATATGCTTTACAATGCTAAGAAAATGCTTCAGGAGGATGAACATCTTCTGGAGAAATACCGTAAAAAGTACAGCTTTGTATGTGAGGATGAGGCCCAGGATTCCAACTATATTCAAAATGAAATACTTAAAATGATTGCCAACGGAAACCTCCTTAGGGTGGGAGACAGCAACCAGGCCATATGCGGAAGCTTTAGCAGCAGCGACTTCACGCTGTTTAAAAGCTTTTGTGAACATCCGGACACTACGGTGTACAGGATAACCCAGTCCAGCAGGAATACAAAGGATATTATAGATCTGGCCAATTATTTCGTAAAATACGTAAGAGAAAGACATCCCGTGGAAGAATGCAGGGAAAGCTTGCTTCCCCAATATATTGAACCTGTTGATGAGAACGACAGCCGCCCCAACCCACGGATAGAGGAATACGGCATAAAGGCCGCTGTTGTTAGCTCATGGGAAGATGAGGCAAGGGCTGTGGTAAATCAGGCCATACAAATGATGAACAAGTATCCCGAAAAAACCATAGCCATACTTGTACCTACTGCATGGAGGATGGCCTTTGTTTTAAACTGTCTGGAAGCCAGAAGGGTTCCCTTTGAGCAGTTGGATAACACCTCCGATGAAAAGAACAGGACGGTAAGGAAGCTGGGAAGGGTAATTGACTTTATCGCAGTACCGGAAGTGGGTGAAAAGCTCTGGGATATGATGAGGGATTGTTTTTTAACCGATGTCTACGATAAGCCCGATTTGGACACAAGCGGAGAAGAACCGAAAAAAGCAGGTCAGAAAGAGCTTTTGGAACGGTTTTTGAAAAGATACCCGGTGGAAAAGCTATTGTACCCTTTGGGAGGAGAAATAGAAATTAGCGAGATACCGCAAGAACTCATAAAGACAAGGATATGGAAGGATTTTTTAGATCAGCTTGAGACTGTCAGGGAGCTTTTGGAGTTTCCCAACACCATTGTGGAAAAACTTATTTTGTTTATATCGGAAAAACTTCGGTTCGACAGGGAAGAGAGGGCAATAGCACAGAAGGTTGCCGGAGATGTGAGGTTTCTTATAGGAGGGACTTCCGGCTGGAGACTTAACGATCTTGCGTTGGAGCTTCTAAGCCCTAAAAACATGTTTAATTATTTTGCGGGAATTGTATGGGATTTAAAAGGCTATGAACCAAGACCCGGGGTTGTTACTCTGTCTACCTACCACAAATCCAAAGGGCTTGAATGGGATATAGTATTCCTTACGGGACTTAACAACTCTGACTTTCCGGTTCTTTTAGAGGATAGGTTTATCGGCGAGTACTGGTTTTTAAAAGAGGGCTACAAGAACCCCCAGGCCTTGCTAAAAAAAGAAATGGAAAAGCTGTGGGACCGAAAAACAAAAGGTGATCCCGTAAAAGAGACCCGGCTTGAAACGATTTCTGAAAGGGCAAGGCTGTTGTATGTTGGTATCACCAGGGCGAAAGAATACCTGTTTTTGTCTTCCTTTGAACAGAATCAGGGCAAAAGAAATGAGATACTTCCGTCAAAATATATCCTGGAATTAAGAAAATTTATTGAGGAGGCTGAGAAGAAATGTTAAGCGATTTACGTTATACCGGATATTTCTTGTTTACTCAG
>DAOOJC010000095.1:0-6221 GCA_035384905.1 Acetivibrio sp.
TTTCAAACGGGGATGTAGCAGCAGATGTAAATGCGGATTCGCTAATTGACTCAACAGATTTAACCATATTTAAGAGATATCTGTTGAAAAAGATATCTGAGTTTCCTGCAGGGACAACAATAGGGGGAGGCGGTTCTCCACAGATATATCAGGCTGAAGATGCAGTATTTTCAAAGGCAGTGACCGAAACGGTCAATGCCGGTTATACCGGTAGCAGTTATGTAAACTATGATAATGAAGTCGGTGGTTATATCGAGTGGACTGTAAATGCTCAGGTTTCAGGTGCATACGAGCTTACTTTCAGATATGCAAACGGGACTAGTGCCAATAGACCTATGGAAATAAGTGTTAACTCTAATGTTGTTATGAGCAGCCTTGATTTTAATTCAACTTCAGCATGGACTACATGGCATGAGCAGTCTATTATTGTTAATCTGAATCAAGGCGGTAATAAAGTAAGGGCTACTGCAATTGTTTCCGAAGGAGGACCGAATGTAGACTATCTACAGGTAGCTAAATCCGATGGAACGCCATCAACACAAAAACCGACACCTACACCAACACCTACACCGACTTATGGACCTACACAGACACCTAAAGCAGGTGCAAGACAGATGGAGAAACTTGACAGGGGAGTAGTTGCCGTAAAAGTAAACAATGGTGTATTCATCAGCTGGCGTATGTTTGGAACCGATCCCGACAATATTGCGTTCAACTTGTATCGCAACGGAACTAAAGTTAATTCTTCACCCATTACCGGGGCTACAAACTATGTGGATTCTGCCGGAACCACAAGTTCAAAATATTCTGTTCGTCCGATTATAAACGGGCAGGAGCAAACAGCATCGAAAGAAGCAAGTGTATGGGCACAGAATTACTTGCAGATTCCGATTCAGCCTCCATCCAGTGCCTATGATGCTAACGACGCTAGTTGCGGAGACCTCGACGGTGACGGAGAATATGAAATTGTACTTAAATGGGAGCCTAAAAATGCAAAGGATAATTCACAATCCGGTACAACAAACAATGTAATCTTAGATGCTTATAAATTAAACGGTACTCGTTTATGGAGAATAGACCTTGGAAGGAATATCCGTGCCGGTGCACACTACACCCAGTTTATGGTTTATGACCTTGATGGGGACGGAAAAGCAGAAGTGGCTTGTAAGACTGCTGACGGAACAAAAGACGGAAAAGGAAAAGTGATAGGAAATGCGAATGCAGATTACCGCAATTCCAGTGGGTACATATTGTCAGGACCCGAGTACCTCACAGTATTTAGCGGTCAGACGGGAGAGGCTTTGTCAACGGTGGATTATATTCCTGCAAGAGGAAGTGTTTCTGCATGGGGTGACAATTACGGAAACAGGGTGGACCGTTTCAGAGCTTGTATAGCTTATCTGGACGGACAACGTCCGAGTCTTGTTATGGGCCGGGGATACTATACAAGAATGGTATTTGCAGCGTATGACTTCAGAAATGGAAAACTTACACACAGATGGACCTTCGACAGCAATACCAGCGGTAACTCATCCTATGCAGGACAGGGTAACCACAACCTTGCTGTTGGTGACGTTGACGGAGACGGACGTGACGAAATTATAAGCGGTATGGCTTGTATTGACGACAATGGAAAAGGCTTATGGAACGCTCGGTTAGGTCATGGTGATGCAATGCATTTCAGTGATCTTGATCCGAACAGGCCCGGTTTGGAAGTATGGGGATGTCTTGAATCATCCGGAGGAGCAGTCTTGTTGGATGCAAAAACCGGACAACAAATATTCCGGTGGAAGGCATCCGGGGATACCGGTAGATGCGGAGCAGCTGACATTGATCCCAACACTCCGGGAGTTGAGATATGGGCTGCGGGTTCTTCGCTGTTCAGTTGTACAGGAAAGAACATTGGTTCAGCACCAAGTCAAAAGAACTTTTCGATTTGGTGGGACGGCGATGAATGCCGTGAGCTCTTAGACGGTACTACGATAACTAACCGTGATGGCAGTGGAGGAGGATTATCGCCTAGTGGAGTTGCTTCAAACAACGGTACGAAATCCACACCATGTTTGCAAGCGGATTTATTGGGAGACTGGAGAGAGGAAGTAATCTGGAGAACCAGTGATAACAGATATTTGAGAATCTATACAACTACTCATACGACACAAAGACGTATTTATACATTAATGCATGATCCTATTTACAGACTGGGTGTAGCATGGCAAAATGTAGCATACAATCAGCCGCCATGGTCGGGCTTCTTTATCGGTGCCGGCATGAAAGAGCCTCCGAAACCGAATATTTACCTTGTACCGTAATCGGATAGGAAATGTTGATTCGATGAAGGCAAAATAAATGTCAATGAGTACGATTTCCAGTTGATAATATAAAAAGTAATGGGGAAAGTCTAAAAGGCTTTTCCCATTACTTTTACTTAACGTATTTTTCTATCATGACTTCTATTTCTTCGAAAGTGGCGGTTGGAATATAGCACTCAAATGATTGACTGCGGTTTTCTAGAATTCCTAGAGTGCATGACGGCTCGAAGATGTTTGAATAAATATCCCTGGCACTTTGCAATGTTTTGAACATGCCGGAATAAATATACCTATCATCCTTTTCAGCAATAATAAATTCTTCGCCCCATTCGGTTGAATATTTGCATATGTCCTCCAAATCAAATCCCAATGTATCTTTATAAATTCTTTTGCCGGTGTTATCCCTGGCAAAGAAAAATGCTCTTGAGTCTATTTCTAAATTCTGTGCAATGGTATTGTCTTCTGCCCAAATTTTATTGCCAACAGTTTTATTTCCATATACAATGCCCGGAAGCAGAATTTCCAAAGTATCATCCATTTCGATATCACCTTTATATGCTTTTATGACCTTAACCGTTGCAATTGTCTGATATCTAAAATAATCGTAAAAGTTTGGCGTGTCGAGGGTTTCGATAAAATTCCGGCTATTAATTTTCACCCATTTAAAGTCTTTCACTTGTCCGAAGATGATAATATCAGCAAAGCGAAATACTTCGCCCTCAGAAAGAGGGTCATAATCCATAAGAAAATTGCAGTCTATTTGCGGTGGGCTGTCTAGTATTTCAAATTTGGCATTAGAAGACGGAGAACTTTTGACCTGTGTAACTAAACTGCCATTCTCATTTTGGAATGAATCTCTGTAAGTTTCCAGCAACCTGTAGCCAACCGATATACCGGCTATTATAAGCATTACAAAGCCTGCAACCAATGCAATCCGTAAACGACTGCGGTTAGGTTTGTCTTTTGCCGGGACGGAATCATTTTTTATGCTAAGTAATATTTTACGCTTTAGCTCATTACTTGCCTTCAAATCATTTAATCCGGAAAACAATTCACTCTTCATCATAAAAAACTCCTTTCAATTTGGTCTTGAGCTTTTCTCTGCCGCGTTTGAGCCGCGTTCTGATTGTGGACTCTTTTTCAGATAGCAGACCGGCTATCTCTGAGGATGAATATCCTTCATAATAGTAAAGGTAGATTACATCTCTGTATTTTTGAGGCAGGTTCATGACCTGTTTTATTACTTCCCGCTTGTTGTCATCGGGTATGGGCAAATACATTTCATGCTGCAGTGAAACCTTTTTACTCCACATGCTTTTAAGTATATCTTTGCAGTAGTTGGAAGTAACAGTAATCAACCAGGCTTTGATATGATCTTCGTTGTTAAACTGCGGAGTTATCCGAAAAAGTTTTAAGAATATTTCCTGGGTTGCATCTTCGGCATCCGAATGATTTCTAAGATACATAAAAGCCAGTCTGAACACCATATCCGTATATTTGTCAAGTATGGCCAAAATAAAGTCATCAGTGTGACTTAATCCATATGTCATTATAAACCCCCTTTCATAAAGTACACGATTTATAACGGGAAAATGTTTCATAATCGGTAAAATAATCTTAACATTTTTTAAACATTGTATTAAGGTAACTTTTGCAAATAATACTAATGTGGTGTAATATTAATTTAGCAATCAGATGCTATACATCTCATGCTTTTGTTTATACAATCACATTTGTAATATAAACAATATAAAATATCGGGAGGAAGTATGGGTATAAAGAAGTTATATCAGAAAAGGATTGAGGAGTTTAGCGGTATTGTAGACAGGCTTGACAAGGCCTCGGGTCTTTATAGCATATTGCGTCTTGTAACCTTTGCGGTGGGCACACTGCTGACAATACTTGCCTATATATATATTGGCAGTATTTATGGATTTATTGTTATGGTGCTGTCGGTTGGTATCTTTGTTTTTTTGTGGTAAAGCATCAGAAAATAATTGACAGGGCAGCAAGATATAAAAGAATGGTTGAGATTAACAAAAGGTGTATCGATAGAATGGAAGGAAGCTGGACGGATTTTGAAGATAAGGGCTTGGAGTTCGCCGACAGTGAGCATATATATGCCGGTGATTTGGATATATTTGGACATGCATCGCTTTTTCAATGGATAAATACGGCACATACTTTTTTCGGACGGATAGCCTTGAAGAATCTGTTTACATCACCTTCAAAAGATATAGAGAAAATAAGGAAAAGGCAGAAGGCTGTAAAAGAACTTTCCGATAAAATTGATTTTTGCCAGAACTTGCAATGTGAGGGGATGGGTAATATCAAGGCTTCAGAAAATCCCGATAAGCTTGTAAGCTATTCGGAGGACAATAAAAAGCTGTTTTCCGAAAAACATATATCACAGTTGTTTTTTATTTTGCCTGAATTGACGATAATCTTTGTGATCCTGTGCAGGCTTGATGCTTCTGTTTCAATATATATACCTCTTTCATTACTGACTCTACAGGCAGTTATGAGCCTTATATTCTATGGGAGGGTGAGTGCTGTTTTAAGACCGGTAAACAAATACAAGGATAGGATAAACGTTTACCGCAAGATGATCGAAATGATTGAAAAGGAAGATTTTGCGGATGAGTACCTTAATGAATTAAAGTCACGGTTTTTTTTGGGAAAAGTATCCGCATCAGCCCAAATAAAGGGATTGGAGAGAATTGTGGATGCAGTGGACTTGGGAAATGGAACTATTGTTGCGGTTATCTTAAATTTGTTGCTGTTCTGGAATGTTCATTGTGTGTTTGCCCTGGAAAAATGGAAGGAAAAGTCCGGTAAATCAATAAAGGGCTGGCTTGAGACTATCGGTGAATTTGAGGCTCTGGTAAGTCTTTCTCTGGTAACACAAATGAATCCTGAATGGGTTTTTCCGGTTATCTCAAAAAACAAAGTTTCTTTTAGTGCTGAAAAAATGGGACATCCCCTGATAAATGAGGGTAATCGTGTATGCAACAGCATTAATATGGATAACAGGATTTGCATAGTTACAGGGTCGAATATGTCCGGTAAAACAACTCTTTTGAGGACGGTGGGTATTAATCTCGTATTAGCCTATGCCGGTACGTCGGTGTGTGCAAAAGAGTTTATGTGTTCCGTGATGGATATTTGTACTTCAATGAGGATAACCGACGATTTAAACAGCGGTATATCTACTTTTTATGCAGAGCTTTTGCGTATCAAAAGGATTATTGACCACTCCAGGAAAAAAAGTCCGATGATATTTCTTATTGATGAGGTCTTTAGGGGAACCAATTCCCTTGACAGGGTTACGGGAGCAAAGAATGTTGTATTGAATCTGGACAGGGATTGGATTGTTGGAATGATCTCAACCCACGATTATGAGCTGTGCAAGCTGGGGCAAAAAGACGGCAGCAGGATTATAAACTGCCATTTTACTGAAACCTACGAGAATAATCAGATAAAATTTGACTATATTTTAAGGCCTGGCCGCAGCAAAACTACAAACGCAAAGTATCTTATGAAGATGGTGGGAATAGAGCTTCTCGAGCAATGAAAAGAATTTATATTATTATATTAATGAATACTTTGAAGGGATAAAGATGTTTGATGGAAAAGAAAAAAGAAATAATGGAAGAAGACCTATATGCTCCCGTGAAGGATTATCTTACCAAACAGGGTTATGATGTAAAAGGTGAGGTACAAAACTGTGATGTATCTGCACTAAAGGGAGAAACACTTCTTGTGGTTGAAATGAAAAAAACGTTGAATCTTGATGTCATATTGCAGGCAACCCTCAGGCAAAGGATTGCGGATATTGTCTATATAGCGGTTCCTAAAAAGAGCAGGGTTTTGTTTACAAAACGGTGGAAGGATATCTGTCACCTTTTG
>DAOOJC010000096.1:0-6195 GCA_035384905.1 Acetivibrio sp.
ATACCCCTCTCGCCTGCCAAAGCCACCGCAGATTTTAAATCCAGCATACCACCGGCATAAAGAGCTGCAATCTCACCAAGGCTATGGCCTATCATATAGTCTGCTTTTACCCCGGACTCCGTCAAAAGCTTAAACATGGCAATATCACTTAAGAATACGGCCGGATGTGTATTTCTTGTGTTAATAAGCTCCTTCTTCAGGTGCTCTTCATCATCCCCGAAAATCAGCGGCATTATTTCATTGCCGTATCTGGCTTTCCATAGTGCATTAACCTGCGTATAAAGAGATTCTATCTGGGGATAACCCTCATATATTTCCTTAAGCATGTTCGGGTACTGCGAAGCCTGACCCGGAAACATCCATGCTGCCTTATCCGAAGTCAGTGCATCTCCCTCCCCAAAGTATATACCTTTTATGTTAAGCCCTTGGGTGTTTATAAGGCCGCTTTGTTGTACCAACTTATTAAATAGATTCCACCGCTCCTCCAATTCATTTACGGTGCGAACACATATGGCAAGCCGCATTCTTTTCTTCGGCGAAGCCCAAAGGTTGTTAAACAATACCGTCTGTGAAAAGTCGGAATATTCTTTTAAAGTTTTAATAAACCTTAAATATCCTTCATTGATCTCATCTAAAGAATTACCCGAGAAAAGTACAACTTCCAGTGAACAGTCTTCATAAGGGCAACTAACCGGATACGCTTCTCTCTCGCTTTCGGTGGTACAGGTGGCAGGACACGATTCTTTCTCGCTTCTTGTGAGAGAGTTGTTTACATAAGGTAGCTTTGGTTCTGTACATGAATTATTCAGATAAGGTAATTTGGGTTCCGTGCATGAATTATTCCCACAGGGTATCCTTGACTGTGCAAAAGTGTTCTCATCCTTCGGAAAGGCATATATCTTTTTTACAAACTCCGGTCTAAACTCCTCAAGGGCAATATGATAATCCGCTCCTCCAAATCCAAAAGCACTTACATTTGCTCTTCTGGGATGAGATGTGCTCTCTTTCCATTGTTTTCTATCCGTCAGTATGTAAAAGGGGGAACCCTCCAACTCCAGCTTCGGGTTGACGGTCTCAATACCGGCAGTCGGCGGTAGAACCCTTTCGTACAATGCCATAGCTGCCTTTACCAATCCCGCTCCTCCCGCTGCATACCTCAAATGACCGATATTCGACTTTACAGAACTTATTCCACAGTATTCCCTTTTCCCGACTCCCATCTCTTTAAATGCCTTCTTTAATGCATTTATTTCAGCAACGTCCCCCACCGGTGTTCCGGTCCCATGGGCTTCTATGTATTCTACAGTGTCTGCACCGTATTGTGCCATTTCAAAAGCCTTTTTAATTACACGGCACTGTCCGTTTTCACTGGGTGCGGCTATATGCTTTCCTTTACCGTCGCTTCCCTGACCGTATCCGGATATAAGTGCATATATTCTGTCACCGTCCCTTATTGCATCCTCCAGCCTCTTCAAAACCAGTGCCGTCCCTCCAAGCCCCATTACAAAACCATTGGCTCGAGCATCGAAAGGATAAGATCCATCCGGGGATAAAGCATTTATAGCAGAAAAAACTGTAAAGGATCCATCATCCAGAGTGACATCCGCACCACCGGTAATCACTGCATCATATTCCCTTCTTAAAAGTCCCATAACGCCATTTATAGAAGCGGCAAGGGCAGATGCACATGCAGCGTCTACAGTATATGACGGGCCTGAAATCCCAAAGAGGTTGGTAATTCTGGCAGCTATTATGTTTTGGAGTATGCCCGGAGCAGTATCTTCGGTAATGGGAATCGAGTCTTTTAGTGCAAATTCGGAAAGCTCCTTAAAAAACTTATCCATTTGTGAAGGTTTGAGAAAAGAATCCAATCCGGATTTGTTCTTCAAATAATCTTTCAGCTTAACAAAAAAGTTCCTCCGGACCACATTGTTGTATTGGTGTCCGGGAGCACCGGTACCCATTATAACCGCTGTACGTTCCTTGTTTATATTACCGCTTGCCAGCGATTGCAAAGCCTGATCAACACAGTATATCACCATATGCTGGTTGGGATCCATATGCTCGGCTACTGCCGGAGGAATTTTAAATTTGCTGCTCAAGGATGTGTAATCCTCAACATCAAGAATTGCAGCAACCTCTGTATAGGATTTGTCGTTCTTATTGGCCCTTCCAAGAACCTTCGGATCGTAATACAGTCTTTTATTCATAATACGATCCGGTACTGCTTTTATGGAAACTTTTTTATTAAGAATATTGTTCCAAAATAAGTTTACATTTTCCGCATCGGGCATTAATACTCCCATTCCAACTATTGCTATACGTTCTTCGGGATAAAAGTAGTTGCTCATAGTATAACCTCCTTTTTATAGATTTTTGATTTAAGCCCAAAACACAACGAAGTACATCAAACCTATTACAAGGACCCTTATGACCATAACCTTTCCTTTTATTAAATCAAAACCCAAAGAATTATTAGCGAATCTGACATAGTTAACATTTATTACACTTAGCAAAAAAATCAAAAATATCTTTTGAAAGTTTAGGTACTCTTAAAATGTTTAAATGTCCCGAATGATATTCCAATATGTTTTGTAGCCCTGCTTTTGCAACTCTTTCAATAAATATTCTGTTCTTTTCTTCTCCAATAATCTGATCGTAAACCGAGTATACAACTCCAATATTGCCGGTACTAAAATCCGAATTCAAATTTTCACACGGATCGAGTTCCTTAAAAACAAAGTATACATTATTTTTATCATAGCCGCAAATCTCAAGATCTCTTTTTATTGTAGCCATCAAAGGATTCTCCCATATCAGCGACAATAAGTCGGTAACCGGATTAATTATAAACGTCCCTTCAGGCTTTCCTCTTAAAATATGGTACCGGAAAGCTATACATCCTCCCATGCTATATCCTACAAGCAAACACGGCAGCCGGCTATAATGCTTTATTAGCTGAAGGGATGCTTCGACATCGAAAACTGACTGTTTAAAAGCGTTATGTGATCTTTCAAGATCGGCACTTACAAAAAACTCCCCGCTAAAAGCACTGCTTTTGGGTTTTCTTACATAATGATAGGGAAGTACCATGAAGTAAACATTTAGCCCCAATTCATTCAACATCCTGATTAGAAATGCATAGTTTAGCATTTTGTCATCGAACAATCCGTGCAAAAACAGAATATTGCCCAGTGCATTTTTAGAAGGGTGATAATATAGGTATACTGTATTGTTTTCGATATAATTCTGTTTTTTTTCAAAAGACTCAAATTCGAAATGCTCCGCATGTTCACCGTTATCAACAATTTTTACATGGGAAAAATCAAGCTTGCACCCCTCAAGTCCGTCAAAGGTTTTCCAAAGACCATGAAAAGCACAAGGCTTGGAGCGGTGAGTTACTTTTTGAAGTTTTTCACTCAAAATCCTTTTTATCGCCAATTCATCCACGAACTTCGAACATGCCTCATTCATAATAACACCCTCTGTTGTTACATATTTTTTAATGCTTTTCTATCTATTTTACCAATATTATTTCGTGGAAACTCAGCAACATAAGAAATATATTTGGGCACCTTAAATTTTGCAAGCTTTTTGGATAAATATTTGATAAGTTCCCGTTCCGTTAATGCTGACTCTTCCTTTTTTATGACAAACGCCTTTACAATCTCTCCATAAGTCTCGTCAAAAACTCCAACAGCAACAGAGTCAATAACATCCGTGTGTGAATTGATTGCGGTCTCAACCTCAACAGGAGAAATCTTGAGACCGGCAACATTAATGAATTCTGTTTTTCTTCCGCAGACCACAAAGGAACCATCCCCTTTTCTGTATCCCAGATCTCCCGTGTAGAGCCAACCGTTTTTCAGTCGTTCTTCGGTTTCCTTCGGACGGTTAAAGTATCCCAGCATCAACCCCTCTCCTCTCAGTCTCAATTCCCCGATTACCTCATCTTCAACCGGTCTGTCCTTTTCGTCAACAACCTGAAGTTCAATGATGCCGTCAGGCGGATATCCCACATTTCCCGATTCTTCCGGAAGTCTGGACATCCTTGTGGATATAAGTGTGGTCGATTCACTCATGCCATATCCCTCATCAAGGTATACCCCGGTTTTTTCGTACCACGAATAAACAACATCACAGTTTAAAGGTGCTGCCGAACAGAATGCTGCCTTGAGTTTTCCGCGAATTAGATTGATGGCATTGTATCTTAAAAGCTGCTGGTAATGGGTGGGTACACCGAAAATATGGGTAATTTTCTCTTTTATTATAGTATCAACGACTTTTACAGGGTGAAAGGTTTTCAAGAAAACGATGGCCGCCTTGTAGGCCAACGCGGGAATTAACAAAGAAATCGAACCGAATCCGTGGGAAAAGGGAACGAAACAAAGCAGCCGGTCCTCCGGCTCATACCTATACATTGACTTATGGTTTTTATCAAGAAATGTGTAAAAACAACCGGTGGTGAGCATTACCCCCTTGGGAGTAGAAGTGGAACCCGATGTATATAAAAGCATGGCAAGTTCGTCTTTTTTAAAGCTATACATTTCAAGTTTCTTATAAGATAACGGAACAGTCGCCTGACATATTTTTTCTATCTCATCTGCATTTATTACTTCAACCCCTGACTTTACGACAATCTCCAATTGATCCTTTTCAAGATATGTAAATATGCCTTTGGAACAGGAATCCTGTATGTAATAGGGTACTTCCTCCGCAGTAAAAAGAGGATCTATAAGACAGACAACACAACCTATGTACTGTATTGCCAAAAAGGCTATAACAGTCTCAGCACTGTTGTATATATGCGTTGAAATAACAGTACCGGGTTTATATCCCTTGGCTTTAAGAAAACCGGCAACCTTTAGTACTTGTTCCTCAAGACCTCCAAAGTTAATTCTTTTTCCGTTTTCGGCATCAATGATTATTTCCCTGTCAAGGTCTTTGTTTTCGGTCTGAAATAAAAGATCACAATAATTCATTTTATTCCCTCCCCCCAATATCCAATAAGCCATGATCTATAAACAATAAAACAAGCCTAAATTTGTAACCCGGTTTATAAATGCATGTTTTACCTTCAGTACCTGAAAATCATACCCGCACTGCTAGACCCGGCACCATGGGCCATCATCATAACCAGATCCCCTCTTTCTAACCTACCGGAAGAAATAAGCTCATCCAATATCAAAGGACTCATTGCCGCTACGGTATTCCCATATTTATAAAAGAGACTGAGACTTTTTTCAAAGGGTACACCCAATGCTTTCAGTTGAGCTTCCCATATTTTTGTAGATTGATCCGAGGTTATAAAAAAATCAATTTCATCCAGGGAAAGTCCCGTATCGGATAAAAGTTTTTCTGCTACTATCCGTGAATGTTCCACAGCACCTTTTAAAATCAACTTCCCGTCGGGAACACTCATATTGAATACATCAAAATCAAGTTCAGCAGGATCATTTTTTAACAAGCTTGTCCCAAAGGGAATATACGTAGTATTATACAAAAAATGATTTGTCATAATATAGGAGGATAAAAAATGTCTGACCTCGGTATAACCAATAAGCATGGCAACCACTGCATCCCCCAACAAAAACACCGTACTGGGGTCGGGTTTTTTCAATATCTGAATACCTCTTGAAGCTATTCCTCCCCCAATAACAAGAACATAATCATCACCTGAATCAATGAACCGTATAGCTATGTCCATGGCGTGCAAAAAACCACTGCATGCAGAAGAAATATCAAAGGCCGGTATCCCTGCTCTTGCCCCCAAGCCTCTTAAGGCGTTGATAGACGAAGCCGGAATCTGATAGTCCCCCAGAAGCCTTGAATATATGACCCTGTCAACCCTGTCAATATCAATACCTGCCCTGTCCAAACATTGCCTGGCAGCCTTGGCCATCAAATCCTCCAGTCTCTGGTCAACATAAGCCCATCTTCTTTCCTTAATCCCCAATGAATACTGAACAGCCCTGTCTGTCGCTATTAGATTATAAGCATCAATAATATCCTGATTTGTCACAACCCTATCGGGAAGTGCTACCCCTATAGAAACTATCCTTGAATTTCTCTTCAAATTTAACGGCTTTAACTCTGGATATCTAATCTCTGTATTCATAACCTCACCCTAACCATAAGTACTTTATAGTACTTCCAAATCAATTAATCTGAAAATATACAACTAAATCTATTGTG
>DAOOJC010000097.1:0-6100 GCA_035384905.1 Acetivibrio sp.
ACATGTCTGAAGACGAATGGAACAGCTTGGTTAACAACGATGGGGACAATGAAGCGATACAGGAATTTGAATCTAAGATCGAAAAAATTTCCACCATCATTGAATATTTAGACCGATATGATACCCGAAAAAAGGGGTTATTCTCTTCAAAACGTGACATTAGTATAAATGACTACAGTCTTGTTTTGAAAAATCAGGACAAGCTTTTGTCCGTAGTCGAAGAGATTAATCAATATGACCGGACCATGTCCGATCTGAAGTCGGAAAAAAACAAATATTCAAACCTGATTCTAAGCCTCAAACCATGGGTATTTTTGGATATTCCACTCGATTTAACTTCAACAAAGGCTTCTACAGTTTTAATCGGCGTTGTTCCTGAAATAGCTGATGCAAATAAAATGAAGCAGGAAATAGCCGATGAAGTACCTGAATGCCATTTTGAGGTAATAGGAGAGGACAAGGACCAGAGTTATCTTCTTATTATTTATTTGACATCAAAAGAAGAGGCTGTAACCAAAATATTAAAACAATACGGTTTCTCCAAAGTAACCTTCAAGGATCTAAAAGGGACAGCCAAACACAATATCAGTGAAGCATCAAAAAGAATAGACAGCATTGATAAGGATATTGAGGACATTCAAAAAAAGATCTCCGATTATGTAATCTACAAGAATGATCTGGAGGTTCTATATGACCACATGGTTATTGAGCGGGACAGAAAAAAGATTCTTAATAACCTGGTCAAGACAAAGAAGATATTTATGCTGGAAGGATGGCTTCCTGAGAAATTGTCCGAGGAAGTAAAAAGCTATATAGAAAAATGCTGTGATTGTTATGTGGACATTATAAAACCGGCTGATGACGAAGAGTTTCCTGTTCTTCTTGCCAATCGCGATATCGGAAGATCAGTTGAATCCATAACCAATATGTACAGCGTTCCAAACTCCAGAGAGATTGACCCTAATACGGTAATGGCTCCGTTTTTCATATTGTTCTTCGGGCTTATGCTGAGCGATGGCGGCTACGGTGCCTTATTGGCTATAGGTTCCGGTATTATACTAAAGATGTTTAAACTTGACGAAAGTATGAAGAGGTTTATGAAGCTCATGCTTTACTGCGGTATTTCCACAATGCTGTGGGGTTTTCTTTTCGGAGGATGGTTCGGTATACCCAACATACCGGCGTTATGGTTCAATCCTGTGGACGATCCGGAAATGCTTCTGAGCTTTTCATTACTCTTTGGTGTAATCCATATATTTGTTGCTCTCGGAATGAAAGCTGCCAACCTTATTAGGGAGAAAAAATATCTGGACGTAGTATTCGATGTGGTTTTCTGGTACATTACATTTGTAGGATTTATTCTCTTTTTGCTGCCCTACGTTCCAAAAATTAATACCGATGAGGTGTCGGATCTTGTTAATGCCGGAAAGTACATTCTTCTTATCGGTGTAGTGCTTCTGGTTCTTACTCAGGGCCGCAACAGCAAAAACATTTTCGCAAAACTGATTGGCGGAGTAGGTAGCCTTTATGACCTGATCGGATTCATGAGTGATGTATTGTCATACTCAAGACTTTTAGCCCTTGGGCTGGCAACCTCTGTTATAGGCTCTATAGTCAATCAAATGGCACTTATGCTTGGATTTAACAACATATTTAAAATAATTTTAATCGTTGCAGTATTGTTGGCAGGCCATTTAATCAATTTTGCCATCAATGCTCTTGGAGCATATGTTCACTCCAGCAGGCTCCAGTATATTGAATTTTTCGGCAAGTTCTATAAGGGTGGAGGTACATCCTTTGAACCCTTTAAAGCAAATACAAAGTATATTAATTTAAAACATTAGGAGGTAATAGTTATGAATTTTTTTCTCAATTACGGTGGTAGTGTTTTAGCGGTTTTAGGTGCAGCAATAGGTTTTGCCCTTGCAGGTATAGGTTCGTCAAAGGGCGTAGGTACAGCCGGTGAAGCTGGAGCAGGAGTTTTAACGGAAGAACCCGGAAGGTTCGGAGCTGTTATGGTACTTGAGGCTCTTCCCAGTACCCAGGCAATATATGCATTCGTTATAGCCTTTTTGACCTTGCAAAAAGTAGAATTGACCATGCCTCTTCAAAACGGTCTTTCCCTGTTTGTTGCCGCTCTTCCCGTAGGTGTTGTCGGCCTGATTTCAGGAATATGGCAAGGTAAGGTTGCAACCGCAGGAATACACATGGTTGCTAAAAGACCTGACGGTATGGGTAGAGGTATCGTAATGGCCCTTATGGTTGAAATGTTTGCAATACTCGGATTCATAATTTCAATATTAATGCTGGGTAAGGTTTGATTTATCCCCGGTGTAGATAGAAACTTCAAATTATATAAAAGGGAGTGTTCCCCCTATGGCAGGAGTAGATAAAATAAAAGAAAGGATACTTGAAGAAGCACGCTCACAGGCAGAATCAAACATTAAGCGTGCTGAGGAAGAAGCATCCAATATTATTGCATCAGCTAAAAAGGAGGCTGATGCCAAAAGAGCTGTTATTCTTGAAAAAGCAAAGAAAGAAGCTCAGGAGGTAAAAAAAAGGCTTAAGTCGGTAGCTGAACTCGAAGCAAGAAAGAGAAAGCTTCAGGCAAAGCAGGAATTGGTAGAAGAGGCCTTTAAGAAAACTCTTGAAAAACTTAACAGCTTATCTGACAAAGAATATGAACAAATAATATCACAAATGCTTATTAATTCTGTAGAAAGCGGCTCCGAAGAGATTATACTTTCCCCTCGGGACAAAAAAAGGCTTTCACCGAATTTTGTTGAAGAAATCAATAAGAAACTGGTTGCAAAAGGAATCAAGGGAAGTCTTTCCCTATCAAAAGAGTCCAGAGACATAAACGGAGGCTTTGTTTTAAAATCCGGTGATATCGAAACAAACAGCTCCTTTGAGGCATTAATAAGGGCAAAAAGAGAAGAAATAGAACCTGAAGTTATAAAAGTGATGTTCTGATAATACTTATTATTTGCCGGAAAAGGAGGGATGGAATTTGACAAAGCAAAAGAAAATCAAGGAATTGGATTTCAACTACGCAGTAGCAAGGATTCGTGCAATTGAAAAAGGACTTTTGGATAAAACCAAGTTTGACAGAATGATCGAAGCAAAGACATCGGATGAAGCTTTAAAGGTTCTTTTGGAAGCGGGCTATGGTCGGGCAGGCACGGAATTAAAAAGCGTATTCGAGTATGAAAAGCTACTGAAGGATGAAAGCAAAAAGGTGTATGAGCTGTTAAACGAGCTGGCTCCCGGTCAAGATGTAATAAACATGTTTTTGCTGTCCAATGATTATCATAATGTAAAAGTTATCTTAAAGGCTGAATTTTCAGGACAGACGGAAACTTCAATATTTATTGAGCCTGGTTTTGTTCCTGTTGAAAAGCTTAAGCTTATGATAAAGGACAGAAATTTGAAAGAATTGCCTGAAATTATGAAAAAGGCTATTGAAGAATGCATTGACACCTATAACAGAACCGGTGACCCTCAGTTAATAGACCTTATTCTGGACAAAGCCCAATACAGTCATATGCTTAACATATCGGGTTCTTTTTGCAACAAATTTATAAATGAATTGGTTTTGAGCCTTGTTGACCTTACCAACATAAAGATTTTTCTCAGGGTAAAAAACCTTAACAAGACATGGGATTTTCTTCAAAAGATTCTTATCCCGGGAGGCAGTATTGATATAAAGGTGTTTTTTGAAAACATGGATGCACCTCTCGAAAACTTTGTTCAAGCCATAAAGTATTCCCGGTATGGCTCGTTGCTTGAGAACAGCATCGAAAGCATAAATCGTACCGGAAGTCTTTCAGGCTTTGAAAAGCTGTCGGATAATTTTATAACCTCTTTAGTTCAAAAGGCAAGATATATAACTTTCGGTATCGAGCCTTTGATAGGATATCTCATGGCAAAGGAAACTGAGATTAAAAACGCCAGAATCATTATGGTGGGCAAAATCAATAATATTTCTAATGATATCATTAGAGAAAGGCTGCGAGAGGCTTATGTATAAAATAGGAGTAATTGGAGACAAGGACAGTATTTTAGGATTTAAAGCAATAGGTATGTCGGTATTTCCCGTTACTGCTTCCAACGAAGCTGAAGAAATATTGGATAAAATAGCCCGGGAGCAATATGCGGTAATATACATCACAGAGCAGTTTGCCAAGGATATAGTATCTGCGATTGACAAATACAGTGATGACAGATTTCCCGCAATTATACCCATTCCCAGTAACCAAGGTTCTTTAGGCATCGGTATGATGGGAGTGAAAAAGAATGTGGAACGGGCCGTGGGAGCAGACATACTTTTCAGGGATGAATAGCGTAAGGTTAATATTTTTTGAAGGAAGGGATGAAGCGTGAGCCAAGGAACAATAGTTAAGGTTTCCGGTCCTTTGGTAATTGCCGAAGGTATGCGGGATGCGAACATGTTTGACGTTGTACGTGTAAGCGAACACCGCCTGATTGGCGAAATAATAGAAATGCATGGAGACAAAGCTTCTATTCAGGTTTACGAGGAAACAGCCGGCTTGGGTCCCGGAGAACCGGTGGTTTCCGCCGGTGCACCCTTAAGCGTTGAGCTAGGACCCGGACTTATTGAGACTATCTTTGACGGTATTCAAAGACCTCTTGAGGCTATGAGGAAAATGGTGGGAAGCAATATTACAAGGGGTATTGATGTTGCCTCCCTGGACCGGAATAAGAAGTGGAAATTTGAGCCTACGGTAAAAAAAGGAGCAAAGGTTAGTTCCGGTGATATAATCGGTAAGGTTCAGGAAACCTCTATAGTAGAACATAGAATAATGGTTCCTTACGGAGTCAGCGGTACCGTAGAAGAAATATTCGATGGTAGTTTCACCGTCGAAGAAACTGTTGCAAAGGTTCGCAACGACAAAAACGAACTGGTGGAAATAAAAATGATGCAAAAATGGCCGGTGCGTGTAGGAAGGCCCTACAAAGAAAAGCTCGCCCCGGACTCACCTTTGGTTACAGGCCAGAGGGTTATTGACACTCTCTTCCCCCTTGCCAAGGGTGGAGTTGCTGCTGTACCGGGACCTTTTGGAAGCGGAAAAACAGTGGTTCAGCATCAGCTTGCAAAGTGGGCAGATGCTGAAATAGTTATATATATCGGATGCGGCGAACGTGGAAACGAGATGACCGACGTTTTGAGGGAATTCCCAGAGCTTAAAGACCCAAGAACCGGGGAGTCTCTTATGAAAAGAACCGTTTTGATAGCGAATACATCCGACATGCCCGTTGCAGCACGTGAAGCCTCCATATATACGGGTATGACCATAGCGGAATATTTCAGGGATATGGGCTACAGTGTGGCTCTGATGGCGGACTCCACCTCCCGTTGGGCAGAAGCCCTAAGGGAAATGTCCGGCCGTTTGGAGGAAATGCCCGGTGAAGAGGGTTATCCCGCTTATCTCGGTTCAAGACTTGCCCAGTTCTACGAAAGAGCAGGAAGGGTTGTATGCCTTGGAAGCGACGGCAGAGAAGGTGCCCTGACAGCAATCGGTGCCGTATCGCCTCCCGGAGGTGATATATCCGAGCCGGTTACCCAGGCTACACTGAGAATCGTAAAGGTATTCTGGGGCTTGGATGCCAGCCTTGCCTATCGGCGTCATTTCCCTGCAATAAACTGGCTGACAAGCTATTCTCTGTATCTTGACAGGCTGGACAAATGGATTAATGAAAATGTTGCAAGGGACTGGGACTCTCTTCGGGCAGATACAATGAAGATCCTTCAGGAAGAATCGGAACTGGAGGAAATTGTGCGTCTGGTAGGTGTCGATGCCCTTTCCCCAGGCGACCGTTTGACACTGGAGTCAGCCAAATCCATCCGTGAGGATTACCTTCACCAAAACGCATTCCACGATGTGGATACTTATACCTCGTTGAACAAGCAGTACAGAATGCTGAAGCTTATACTGGGATTCTATTATAAGGGCAAAAGGGCTATTGAAGCGGGAGTAAGCATCAAAGACCTGTTTGACCTTTCCGTCAGGGAAAGAATAGGAAGGGCAAAATATACCCCTGAAAATCAGGTTGACAGCTCCTTTAATGAAATTGAAAA
>DAOOJC010000098.1:0-6019 GCA_035384905.1 Acetivibrio sp.
TGCGAAAAAGGATATTGTGGTGGGACATAAGGCTTTCGGATATCTTTGCAAGGCTTATGGACTCAGGCAGAATGCTGTTGAAGGCTTGAATTCCGAGTTTGAGCCTACACCGGCTAAAATGGCCGAAATAGTGAAATTTATAAGGGATAATGATATAAAGGTGATCTTCACCGACGGTATGTCAAACCCCAAGGTGGCAAACACCGTTGCCGGAGAGGTGGGAGCCCGGACCTTGGTTTTGAATACGTTGGGAGGGCTTACCGATGAGGATATTAAATCCGGGAAAGATTATTTTTCAGTAATGAGGGAAAACCTTGAGGCCTTGAAAAAGGCTCTTGAGTGAGTTTGTCAAATTCCTTGCTAAAGGCGGATATCTTATGGAAAAGGTTATTGAAGTAAAGGATTTATGCTTTGGATATGGAGAGCGGCTCATCCTGGAAAACCTCAATTTTTCAGTGAAGAAGGGTGATTTTGTAGGTATAATCGGTCCCAACGGTTCAGGGAAAAGCACCTTTGTTAAGCTGCTATTAAATAATATTAAGCCCCTTCGGGGTGAAATAAAAATATTGGGTCAGAGCATTGAAAAGTTTAACTGCTGGAACAAAATAGGGTATGTATCCCAGAAGGCAAATTCCTTCAATACAGGTTTTCCTGCAACAGTAGAAGAGGTTGTGCGGGCTAATTTGTTTTCAAAGGTGGGACTTTTCAAGAGGGTAAAGAATGAGCACAAAGAGATGGTTTATGATGCACTTAAGACTGTTGGAATGGAAGGGTATAAGGACAAGTTGATCGGCAATTTATCGGGAGGCCAGCAGCAAAGGGTGTTTATAGCCAGAGTATTGGTTTCAAGACCTGAAATAATGTTTTTGGATGAGCCTACTGTCGGAATAGATGCTCAGACAGAAGGGGCTCTGTACTGCCTTTTGGGAAAACTCAACAGTGAAATGGGAATAACAATAGTTATGATAAGCCATGATATTGGGGCAATTACTGTGCATGCAAACAAGATTGCCTGTATGAGCAATAAAAAAATCATCATCAATGAAAACTCAAGGGAATTTGCAGACAGCAGCCTTAGAGATGTATACGGTTATGATGTAAATCTGCATGCCCACAGGCATTTATGTGAAAACTGCTGCATGAAAGAGGGGAAATAATGTTCGGGATTTTTGGAGAGGATTTTGTTTTAAACCTGGAGTTTATGCAAAGGGCGTATCTGATTGGAATACTTATAGCTGTTATGGCTCCGGCCATAGGAGTTATAATAGTTTTGAGAAGGTTGTCGATGATAGGGGATTCCCTTTCCCATACTTCTCTTGCCGGTGTGGCGTTAGGCCTTATTTCGGGCTTTAATCCTATAATAGTAGCAACGGTTTTTTCCGTGGCAGCAGCCTTGGGGATAGAAAAGATCAGGAGGGCTTTTCCGAAATATTCGGAGATTTCCATTGCGGTAATACTCTCTGCCGGAATTGGCCTTGCGGGTGTGTTTTCCGGTTTTGTAAAAAACGGTTTCTCGTTGACATCCTATTTATTCGGAAGCATTGTTGCAATAAGCGATTTCGAATTCGGATTGATAATCACCCTGGGTATCGTTGTTATTTTCACTGTTATTCTTATGTTCAAGGAGCTTTTCTTTATCACGTTTGACGAGGAGGCCGCAAGACTTGCCGGTGTTCCGGTCAAAATGATAAATTTTATTTTTATGGTTCTGACTGCAGTGACCATTGCCGTATCGTCGAAGGTGGTGGGGGTGCTGGTTATCTCTTCGCTGCTGGTTCTTCCTTCCGCATCGGCCATACAAATTGCAAAGAGCTTTAAACAGACCATGGTTTATTCTGTATTATACGGAATGCTTTCAATAGTATCGGGACTTACCCTTTCTTTTTACCTGAACCTGGTTCCCGGGGGCACAATAGTGCTGATCAGCGTTGTTCTTTTGGTTCTGACCCTGATGTATAAGAATCTTGTTAAAGGCATTTTGTTAAAAAGGGTATTAAACCAAGAAAAAACGAGGGTTTAGAATTATGAACAAGGTTTTGTTAGCACTCGCCGTTGCTGAGTGCTAAATTCTCCTTGACAAGCTTTTGTTCACAATTATAATATATGTATAAGTTAAGATTATATTAGAATTAACGGTTTATATAGGAGGGACTAGAATGAATTACGAAAATGGAACTATATCCATTAACACAGAGAACATATTCCCTATTATAAAGAAATGGCTGTACTCGGAAAAGGATATTTTTATCCGGGAGCTGGTTTCAAATGGCAGTGATGCGATAAGCAAGTTAAAAAAGCTTGCAGCCATTGGTGAAGCGGAGGTTGGCAGTGACGAAAAATATTATATTAAGGTTGTGCTGGACAAAGAAAAAAAGACCATACAAATAATAGACAACGGTATTGGCATGACTGCCGATGAAGTAAAGAAATACATAAACCAGATTGCTTTTTCGGGGGTAAAGGATTTTGTTGAGAAGTATAAGGACAAGACCGATGAGGCTCAGATAATAGGGCACTTTGGACTGGGTTTTTATTCTGCCTTTATGGTTTCAAGCAAGGTGCAGATTGACAGTCTTTCCTACATGAAGGATGCCGAGGCTGTCAGGTGGGTAAGTACAGGCGGTATTGAGTACGAGATGGACAGGTCCGACAGAAATGAAAGGGGAACCACTGTAACCCTGTATATCGCTGAAGACAGCGAGGAGTTCCTTGAAAATTATAAATTGCGGGAGGTTTTGGTTAAGTATTTTTCATTCCTTCCCTATGAAGTGTTTTTTGAAGACGCAAATACAGTGAGGGAAGATAAGGATAAGGACAAGGAAAGTAAGGAGCCTGAGGAACCGAAACCAATAAACGATACAAATCCTCTGTGGCTCAAAAATCCGAAGGATTGTACCGAAGAAGAATACAAGGATTTCTATGGAAAGGTGTTTTTCGATTTTAATGAGCCTTTATTCTGGATTCATCTTAACATGGATTATCCTTTTAATCTTAAGGGAATACTGTATTTTCCGAAGCTTAGAAACGAGATGGATAGCTTTGAAGGGCAGATTAAGCTGTTTTATAACCAGGTATTTGTTGCAGACAATATCAAGGAGGTTATTCCCGAGTTTTTGATGCTCTTGAAGGGTACCATTGACTGCCCGGATCTTCCGCTTAATGTTTCGAGAAGCTTTTTGCAGAATGACGGTTATGTAAACAAGATTTCCAACCATATAACCAAGAAGGTGGCAGACAAGCTGACTTCATTATTCAAGGATGAAAGGGAAAACTTCAACAAATACTGGGACGATATAAATCCCTTTGTAAAATTCGGATGCATAAAGGAAAAGAAGTTTTATGAAAGGGTTAAGGACATAATTATATTCAAGACTATAGACGGAGAATATGTGACATTGAAGGATTACCTTGAAAAGAATAAAGAAAAGCATGAGAACAAGGTGTTCTATGTATCGGATGAGAAACAGCAGGCCCAGTATATAAAGATGTTCAGAGACAATGACTTAAATGCTGTTGTGCTGTCATCACCGATAGACAATCATTTTATTCAGTTTATGGAGATGAACGAAAGCGGTGTCAAGTTCCTGAGAATAGATTCCGATTTGAGCGACAGCATGAAGGACAATACCGGGGCTGACGAGAATTCTTTAAAAGAGATTACAGAGAATTTGGAAAAGGTCTTTAAGGAAAACCTCGGAAATGACAAGCTGAAAATCAAGGTGGAGGCTTTGAAGGTAACAACAGTTCCCGGAATGATCCTGTTGCCGGAACAGACAAGAAGGATTCAGGAGATGAGCAGGATGTACGGCGGGTTCAATTTCGGCGGATTGGAAGGGGAGGAAGAAACCCTTGTCCTAAACAGCAACAACGGTTTGATTAAGACCATTCTTGATATTAAGGACAAGGATGATAGGAAAGATGATTTAAAGCTTATCTGTGAACATATATACGACCTTTCAACGATGAGTCATAAGCAGCTTGAGCCTGAGGCCATGACGAAGTTCATTGAGAGGAGTAATTTAATGCTTTCAAGGTTTGCCTTGGCAAATTAAGCAAAGGGTGGGGTATTGTAAAATCCAAGCGAACAAAAGCTCCGGGGGCATCGTGAAGTGCTCCCGGAGCTTTTTGGTCATTTTACTTTGTGAAATCCCGCTAAAGAAGTCCTGCATAGTTATATAGCATAACTTTGCAGGACTTCTTTTGTTTCCGATGTACTAAACTATTAGGTGAAGAAAAATATGAAAGAGGCTTGATTTGCGTAACTCAAGTTTCAGAAATATTTTTCTTCACTTTTTTTATTCTTTATCTGCTTTATCCTTATCTCTTATTTCAACTCTCCTTATTTTTCCGCTGATGGTTTTGGGAAGCTCCTTTACAAATTCAATTATTCTAGGATACTTGTATGGAGCGGTAACCGTTTTAACATGGTTTTGAAGCTCTTTTACAAGATCATCGCTGGGTGTATAGTTTTTCGTAAGCACAACCGTGGCTTTAACCACTTGACCCCTGATCGGGTCCGGAACAGCAGTAATTGCACATTCGAGTACCGCAGGGTGTTCTAAAAGTGCACTCTCTACCTCAAAGGGTCCGATACGGTATCCCGAGCTTTTTATAACATCGTCGGCCCTTCCGACAAACCAGTAATAACCGTCTTCATCCCGCCATGCCATATCACCGGTATAGTATATTCCGTCATGCCATACCTTGTTTGTCAGTTCAGCATCACGGTAATATCCGCAAAACATTCCCACAGGTTTTCTCTTATCGGTCCTGATAACTATCTGGCCTTCTTCACCGACCTCACAGGAATTACCGTTTTCATCCAATAAATCAATGTCATAACCGGGAGCAGGCTTGCCCATGGAACCGGGCTTCGGTTCTATCCAGGGGAATGTACCCAGGGTGACGGTTAGCTCTGTCTGACCATATCCCTCCATCAGCTTTAAACCTGTTGCTTTATAAAACTGATTGTATACTTCAGGATTCAATGGTTCTCCTGCAACAGCACAGTGCTTAAGTTTGCTGAAATCATATTTTGTGAGGTCTTCTTTTATAAAGAACCTGAAAATTGTAGGCGGTGCACAGAAGGAAGTCACTCCGTATTTGCATATAACATCTAAAAGTTCGTGGGGAACAAATTTCTCATAGTCATATACAAAAACAGCACTGCCCGAAAGCCACTGACCGTATATTTTCCCCCATGCAGCTTTTGCCCATCCAGTATCGGCGACGGTTAAATGAAGTCCGTCTTCAATTACGTTTTGCCAGTATTTGGCGGTGTGAATATGCCCCAAAGGATATGTGAAATCATGGGCTACCATTTTGGGCATGCCAGTAGTACCGGAGGTAAAATAGAGGAGCATCATGCTGTCATTGGCAGGTGCATCCTCACCGGTGGGTCTTTCAAATTGGGAAGATTCTTTGTCTATTTCACTGTTAAAGTTAAACCAACCTTCTTTTTCACTATTTATGAGTGCTTTAGCTTTTATGGTTGGAGACTTTTCCAGAGAACCTTCAATATGCTTGATTACTTCATCTTCAGCCACGCTGACTATCATTTTTATATCTGCTGCATTGTTTCTATAAATTATATCCTTGGCTGTCAAAAGATGAGTAGCAGGTATGGCAACAGCACCTATTTTATGGAGTGCAAGAATAGCAAACCAGAACTCATAACGCCTTTTTAAAATAAGCATTACTGAATCGCCTTTTTTTACTCCAATCCTTTTGAAAAAGTTGGCAGCCTTGTTACTGTATTCTTTAAGCTGACCAAAAGTAAATGTAGCCTCGTCCCCGTTCTCATCACACCACACCATTGCTGTCTTATTGGGATTTTCTTCGGCAATTTTGTCGACAACATCATACGCAAAATTAAAATTTTCCGGGACAATTAAATTATAGTTTTCAACAAAGTCCTCATAAGAATCGAAATTAACTTTTGATAGATATTTCTCTAACATTACACTAAGACCTCCATTAAATAATTACAGCCAAAAATTTGGCGACTTTTCCGTTTAAC
>DAOOJC010000099.1:0-5974 GCA_035384905.1 Acetivibrio sp.
CGTAATTAAATGTTTGTTAAAAAAATAAAGAAGAAAAAGAGAGAAATAGAGGAGGATTATCTGTGGTTAAAAACAATATTAATTTACAAGACGTTTTTTTGAATCAAGTAAGAAAAGAACATATCCCGGTTACTATTTATCTTACCAACGGATTTCAATTAAAGGGAATGGTAAAGGGTTTCGATAACTTTACCGTAGTTTTGGATAGCGAAGGAAGACAGCAGCTTATTTACAAGCATGCAATTTCAACCATAAGCCCTATGAAACTCGTAAACCTTATTTTCAATGATAACAGAGGCGAACAATAATCGCTAAATAAAGAAATCGATATCAGGAAGTATACTTTTATAAAGGGTTTTACTTCTTTCAAATGGCGGCTGAGAAATTTTAAGAGGCTTATGCAAAGCATAAGCCTCTTATTAGTGGTATTTCACGAAGTGAAATAGCAAAAAGCGAAAGGGCTCGATGCCCTTGAGCTTTTGTAGAGTGGTATTTCACACCAACCTTACATTTTTCTGAATACTCCTATTACTTTTCCCAGGATGGACAGATTGTCTTTTACTATAATGGGTTCATAGTATTTATTTTCCGGCTGCAATCTGACATAACCGTTTTCTTTATAAAACGTCTTAACCGTTGCTTCGTCTTCAATCAGTGCTACAACAATATCTCCATTGTTTGCTGTAGACTGTTGCTTTATGAGAATATAATCGTTGTCAAAGATACCGGCTTCTATCATACTGTCTCCCCTGACCCGAAGCATGAAGGCGGAAGAGTTCTGAACAAAGTCTAAAGGCAGCGGAAAAGTATCCTCAATATTTTCTACCGCTAAAATGGGCTGGCCTGCCGTAACCTTACCCACAATAGGAACCTCCACCAGTTCCTTTCCCGAATAGAATTCTTTTGTTTTGGCCTGTTTGCTGTTTTTATTGCTGTCAACAACCCTGAGGGCCCTCGGTTTTGAAGGAGCCTTGTTTATCAAGCCTTCCTTCCGCAGCTTTTCTAAATAGCCATGAACCGTTGAGGTGGACTTGAATCCAACAGCACTGCAAATCTCCCTTACCGAAGGAGGGTAGCCGTTTTTTTCAATCTGCTCGTTTAAAAAATCCAGTATCTTTTGTTGCTTTTCATTTACTTTATTCTGCATGTTTTTCACCCCGGAAAAGTATTATT
Organism: Acetivibrio sp.; assembly: GCA_035384905.1. GTDB lineage: Bacteria > Bacillota > Clostridia > Acetivibrionales > Acetivibrionaceae > Hungateiclostridium. The sequence continues at coordinate 1,174 of DAOOJC010000099.1, forward strand.
CTATATGTTACATAAAAAAACACATACATTTATTCATGTTAAAAGTATTATAACATTATTAAATAAAAAAATCAAACTTACGTTCGTTTTTTTATTGACAAAGAACATACGTTCTTGTATAATACTCATATAGAACATTAGTTCGAGGGGGATTTATATGAAAAAACGTTATGTTCTCAAAAATAAGAAACGGTTTTTTGCGTTTATTGTTTTAATGCTGGTATGTGTATGCACTGTTATCAATTCTACCCGTACTTACGGATACAAAGAGCCTGAGTATAAAACCATATTTGTAAGAAGAGGGGATACTTTATGGGGAATTGCACAGAGGTATAACAAGCGGGGAGACATTAGAAAGTACATATATGATGTTATGAAATTAAACAATCTTGAAAGCTGCGATATAATTGAGGGTATGGAGCTTAAAGTGATTATTGAGTAATATTTCTATAGCCGTTTTACAGTGCAGGCAGGGTAATGTTATTGATATACTTTGTTTCCGATTTCCAGCCTTTTTACATACATTATTTCGCACCCGCTGCCAAAAGAATTGTCGTTTCGGTCCAAGCTGGTTTCCCAGGTGTAAGAATTGTTTTCTTTATACATTTCCGCATTCACCAGAAGCCCTTCCATATAGATTATGTCATTTGTTTTTATGTACTTCAACCCTTTTAAGATTTGCTTGTTTGCAGCAATTATGTGAGTATTTGCAGAATGGGTGGTTATATAACTCACACTTAAGGGACAGTTAGCGGAGCAGGAAAAGCGGTACCCTCTTCCCGATTGGGAGTATTTAATATACTTGTCATACTTCGGGTCAATGAGCTGGCCCCATGCCAAAGCCAGATCATATTTGCTTATTGCTTCTACAGCATCCCCAAAAGGAAATATACGGTGTTTACCCTTGACTTTTGCAGCAATTTTATAATCAGCCATTGGCGTAATATACCAAATATCCGAACCATTTCTTATAATAAAGACTTTTTCTGATGTGTCAGTTTGAACAGGGTCATCTGTTGCACTATGGTTGTTATAGACCTTTTGGGTTACCGGTAATCTAAGTTTTGCAATAGGATCTATTACATAAACCACAAGCAGAAAAGTACAAGCTAATAACAGAATACCGAATAATAGTTTCTTATCGGTTGTTAAACGAATATTAGACCTTTTACTTGGGTTTTGATTCATCAGTTCGGCCTTTCGCTTTTGCATTTCACTGTAAGTTTTTATTTTTCCTGCACCCAGCTCAGCGAACAATTGGTTTTCTATTTGCTTTTCAAAATCATTATTCAAGAAATCACCTCATGGATAGGATATCATATAAAAACCCACACCATCTATTATACAAGAATAATTTGGATTTTTCACCCGAAAATTTGCAATTGGGTATGGTATAAGCATGAATCCATCTGCTGCCAATACGCTTTTTGTCTCAACTATAATTTATTGAAAAAAATATTAAGGATATTCTTCATCCAGAATGGTAATATGCATTTTCCGGACTGCATTACAAAACCAATGCAGTCCGGGAGGTGATAATGGTAATAATTAACGTATTGAAATATGTGTAATTTAATAACAGGCTAAAACCAGCTTACTTTTTTTTCGTTTAAAATAAACTAAGAAGAAACTCTGTTAAAGCTTATACAGGGCTTCTTTTTAGTAGGATTTCACGAAGCGAAATGAACAAAAAGCGATGGGTGATCGATGCCCCATCGCTTTTACTTCTGAATTTCGAATTCTCATGAATTAAACTATTTTTTTATAATCGGGACCCATATTTCGCTGCGATAGTCATCGGAATCGGCATCACCGTCAAGATATACTTCCATTTCGGGACCCTGTGCGTGTTCGTAGCCTGTGGACGGGAACCACTCCTGGAATATTTTTTTCCACACTTCCTGTATTGCATCGGGCATTGGACCTACAACTGAAAACACAGCCCAGGTAGCTTCCGGGATGACTCTGGTGACAAATCCGTCCGATGAATAACCTTTGTCTTCCACAGCTATCATATACGTAATTTCTTCCTTTTCGTGATCAAAATCAATGCATATACCCAGCAGATTATCACTGTTTGATAAGGAACACAGCTTATCACATGTACCGTCTTTCGAGCACTCTTCCCAGAACATCGGTATTCTTTTGAAGTTTTCTCCATTCTTTGTTGACACTGTCAACGCCTTGCCAATAACCTTGAACTCTTTTCTTTCCACAATCCTGTAATCCATATCCTTATCTCCTTTCAAGTATAAGTGGAAGGAAATGCGTGGGAACGCCTTGAGTTTTACACCGGATTTGCGTGCAGCAGAAGGTGTGCACCCATGGGTTCTTCGAAATGCTTTGGAAAAGGACTCCGGGGAGTCATAACCGTATTTGAGGGCCAGATCGATAACCTTTGTATCGGAAACAGATATCTCCTGGGCTGCCAATGTGAGTCTTCGTTTTCTGATGTAATCTTTAAGCGACACACCGGTCAGCATTAAAAACATTCTCTGAAAGTGAAAGGTTGAGCAACATGCTACCTTTGCAATTTCTTCCGGGTCCAGTTCGTTTTCAATATTGTTTTCGATATAGTCGATTGCATCCCTCATTCTGTTAGGCCATTCCAAAGCACTCATCTCCTTTAATCATATAGTATCACGGATAAGGATATAATACCTGTCATTCCTTGCTTTTTAATGACAGATTTATTTTATCAATTCTAAAAATATTTTTCAAAATAACTTGACTAAAACAAAATTATGACTTAAAATTGGGTGTAAAGTATTTTTGCTTTACAGGTGAGAATAATATTATGGATAAGTTATATGAAGATACTCTTTTACTGGACTTTTACGGACAACTGCTTACAGAAAGGCAGTTTGAGATAATGGATATGCATTTTAACAACGATTATTCGTTGGGCGAAATTGCAGAGCAGCTGAATATTAGCCGGCAGGGTGTGTATGATAATATAAAGAGGGGCAAAGCACTGTTAAAACGTATGGAAGAAAAGCTTGGGCTTGTGGAGAAGTTTGTAAAGCAAAAAAACAAAGCTCAGGAAATACTTATTAATATCAAAAGCTTGAGCAAAAACGGTATATGTGAAGAAGATATTATAACCCTAAAGAGGATTGAGGAAGGAATAATACAGATAATAGAAGGCTGAGTATATATTATAGTATGGCTAAAAGGCATGCTTTACATGCCTGAGGTTGGATGGGCAAGAAGTTAGTATACGATAACCTTAATAGATCTGAGGTGTCTTAAAATATGGTGTTTGAAGGATTATCGAATAAGCTTCAGGAAGCGTTGAAGAAGCTTAAAGGTAAGGGAAGAGTAACTGAAAAAGATGTTAAAGAGATGATGCGGGAGATAAAGCTTGCACTTTTGGAGGCGGATGTTAACTTCAAAGTGGTTAAAGACTTTATTTCAAAGGTGTCTGAAAGGGCTGTAGGACAAGATGTTTTAGAAAGCCTGACACCGGGGCAGCAGGTAATAAAGATAGTGCATGAAGAGCTCATTAATCTCATGGGCTCGAGCAACAGCAAGATTACCTTTGCTTCAAAGCCGCCTACCGTTTATATGATGGTTGGGCTTCAGGGTTCCGGTAAGACCACAACATCAGGAAAACTGGCCAATTTGTTAAGAAAACAGGGTAAGAATCCTCTTTTAGTTGCCTGTGACGTTTACAGACCGGCGGCGATAAAGCAGCTCCAAGTAGTGGGAGGACAGCTCGGTGTTGAAGTGTTCTCAATGGGAGACAAGACAAATCCCGTTGACATATCTAAAGCAGCTGTAGAGTATGCAAAGTCAAAACAGCATGACATTGTTATAATAGATACGGCAGGTCGTCTCCATATAAATGAAGAGCTTATGGAAGAGCTTCAAAACATAAAGACAGCTGTAAAGCCTCATGAAATTTTACTTGTTGTGGATTCCATGACCGGGCAGGATGCCGTAAATGTGGCGGAAACCTTTAACGATAAGTTGGGTGTCGACGGCATAATCCTCACAAAGCTTGACGGAGATACCCGTGGAGGTTCGGCCCTTTCGGTAAAAGCCGTTACGGGAAAACCCATTAAGTTTGCCGGTATGGGTGAAAAACTGAGCGATCTTGAGCCGTTTTTCCCCGACAGGATGGCATCAAGAATTCTGGGTATGGGCGATGTGTTAAGCCTTATAGAGAAAGCCCAGGAAGCCTTTGATGAGAAAAAGGCATTGGAACTGGAAAAGAAAATGAGAACCCAGCAATTCACGCTGGACGATTTTCTTGACCAGATGCAGCAGATAAAGAAGATGGGACCTTTAAACCAGATAATGGGGATGATACCCGGCTTAAATGCCAATGCCCTTAAAAATATGGATTTTGATGAAAAGAAGATGTCCCATGTTGAGGCTATTATTAAGTCCATGACCAAGAAGGAAAGAAATGATCCTTCAATAATTAACGGAAGCCGCAGAAAGAGAATTGCAGCCGGGAGCGGTACTACCGTTCAGGAAGTAAACAGGCTTTTAAAGGATTTTGAAGAGATGAAAAAGATGATGAAGATGATGACTGATATGGGTAAACGCGGCAAGAAAGGGTTTAACAAGCTAAGATTGCCGTTTTAATAATGAATTAGCATATGGCAGGAGGTGATAAAAATGGCAGTTAAGATAAGACTTAAGAGAATGGGTGCAAAAAAGAAACCATTTTATAGAGTTGTTGTAGCAGATTCTAGATTTCCTCGTGACGGTAGGTTTATTGAGGAGATTGGTACTTATAATCCTCTCACAAACCCCAGCGAGATTAACATCGATACAGAAAAAGCTCAGA
>DAOOJC010000100.1:0-5953 GCA_035384905.1 Acetivibrio sp.
CCCATATTGCACAGAGTGGTCAACTGGTTTAAGTTTTTGCCGATGGCTTTTAGTTCAGCAAGCACCTTGTCAAGCCCGTCCACCACTGTGATGTTTTTGCCTAAAGCCGATGCGGTAATAAAGGCTGTCATGCTCATGCCCGCCTGTCCCGCTTTATGCTGGATGCGGTCATAATCCATTTGGCTCATCCGCATGGCAAACATTTTTTCCTTGCTCATACGCTCATCCTTTCTTTTGCTCCCCTTTAGGGGCTGCGGGCTTTTGGGGGTTCGGGGGTATCCCCCGACCAGCTGTTTGTATGGGCGGCGGCGAGAGCCAGCCGTCTATACAAACAATATGCTGGCCTACCCTGAAAGGGTAGTTACGCGCACCCCCGACACCTGCGCAGACGCCCCCTTTGCCTGCTGCAGCAGTCGCAATGATTGCGCTTGCACCGACCTGCTGATATACTGTAAACAGTATAGATATAGACTAATATAATTTTAATATTCTATAGTCTATATTGGTATTGTATTCCATACTTGCTTTCTTGTCAATACTTATGTATAATAGATTTAATATTAGTCGATAATCTATGCTGAGGTGGTAAAGATGGCGTACAGCTTTAAAGTGTATATATCCGATGGAAAAGAATATTTTGAATATGATAACGGGCAGAAAACAACAAAAAAGAGCTTTGTGTTTTCGCAAAGCCTGATGGATTTGTTGTATCTGGATATTTGGTTTTACGGCGACTTGTTTGAAAAGATGGGGAAGTCTGTCCGCAGTCTGTATTCCAGCAGAGACAGCCAATGGTCTGATGAAATAAAAAAAGGTTTGGACATCCTCGCAAGGCAGCACATCTATTTTGAATTCCTGCGCCTGGACTGGATGGACAGACTGAAAAAGGCGGAGGAACAAGAATTTCAGGAAATTGTAGATTTGTTGCCCTACAAGAAGCTTACGCATATCCCATCCAACATTGGCACTATGCAGGACCAACTCTTGGACTTATGGCGGGATGTGCTGGACATCCTATCCCCGGATAAACCGATTCAAAAGAAGATGGTGGACTATTACAACGAAAAGGGCAGGGACAAACTAAACACATTTCAGTTCCAGCCCCAACCCATGAGCTTTGAAGTAATTGATAAAAAGACCTTTACCGAAGTTCTGTATCCAAAGGACATTTACGATATCATTGACTACTTCGTACGGGAATGCATCAAACGGGAACAACGCTTCCGTGTCTGTAAAAACTGCGGGAAATTCTTTGCCCTGACCGGACATATCAACACGGAATACTGCGACAGGCCTTTTGACAGCGAAGGGCGCACCTGCAAGGAAATGGGGGCACTGCGCCTATGGGAGAAAAAGAAAGCCGACACTCCGGCTTTAAAGGCGTATAGCAAGGAATACAAACGGCGCTTTGCATGGATTAAGTATGGCAAAATCTCGAAAGAAGCTTTTTACGAATGGTCAGAAGAAGCAAGGAAAAAACGGGATTTATGTGTAAATGGTAATATAACGTTGGAGAAATTTAAGGCATGGCTGAAGGATTAAGATTTATATCATTAGTAGTAAGTAATAAGTATGTTTTATTCGTATAAACACTAAAATATAATACAGGTAAGCTCGTTTATCAGCGGAACTAAAAATGGGCTATTGTCGTCTAATGTGATACTAAAATCCAATTTATAGGGAGGCAATCTTTGTGATTAAAAAGCTGATTTTTATTTCTATATGTTTGGCTGGACTATCTTTTTTATTTAACGGCTGCACAGCAAATGATAAAAATAACAAAGAAATCCAACCAATTGAAACTAAAAAATTAGAAGCTCCTATTACTCAAAATGAATTTGTTGATGCTTTTACTTTTCTTAATAATGAATTGCCCGAAGAACAGAAATTTTCCAGCGAAAATGTCCCAAAAGAGCTCTACGAAACAGGCCCTGTTCTTTCTCTTTATATTAATGGTGATACCCCGTACATAGTGTCTTGGATAGATGGTGGTAAGATTTTAATTTTTTTCAAAGCTGAAAACTCAAAGAAAACACCACTCTATATGAATATAGCACCGATAAAGGCGGTTAAGCTAGTAGGAGATCAGATGGAAAATGGTATACGGCTGGTAGAAGTAACATCATATGGTGCCAGCAGTTCTAACCAGAGAGAGAACGTAAAGATTTTTGCAATAACCGGGAATACCGTAACCACTGCTTGGGATTATGATACATTGAAATCCTATTCACACCCTGTAGAAGGAAAAAACCTGTTTGAATTTGTGATTGAAACCAGTTCCTTCAGTTATTCCCCATGGTATTATACTAAACCTGGGTACGATGAAAAAGATGTTATGAAGATAATAGTAAATGAAGCCAAAGAAGTTATAGATACGCCTTCTGAGGATTTGGAAAAGGTACTTTATTCCAGAAAAACAACCTCTCAAAAAATATTTGAGTGGGACAGTAAACAAATGAAATTCATTGAAAAAAGGTAGCTCCCGCGAGCTACCCTTTTTCAATGAATTGACCTTTTTATTCTATACAGTTTTGTAACTGAAGAAAATGACACTAGCAACCGCTGATTTAACTGTAAGCTGCTGGTGTGTGTTTTGATAATATACACCATTTGATATAATATCTGACACACTGGTGCACGGGGATCCATTTGCCTTTAAAAATGCACCGGGGGAGCCACCTGAGGCAGCCTGAGTATCGTAGAAGAAGTAATAATTTGAGCCGATTTCATCTGTGTTAAACGGTTCCATGTCGCTGTACATATGATGAGCAACCCACATTGAATAAGCCCAATAATTAATTGCTCCAACATAAAATACAGGATTGGTTGCTCCTGTATTCTGACCTCTCATAGCATCGAATTGGCCAGAGGCCAGTACAACACTTCGATAGTCGCTTCCACCATACCCACCATTTGCAGCTCTGTTCATGATAACTTTTGCTGAGCACCTGATAGCCTTTTGACGTTCTGCCGCAGTACTTCCTACATTAGAGTTTTCGCCCAAAAGGCAACGTGCAACGACAGATACATCAGCCTCATTGGCAATTTCAGTTGACGTCCTGAAATTTGTAAAAGTCCAGTCAGATACAACTGACCAACTCGGGTTTGATTTCACAGAAGTATAGGCATTGCTGAGGTCTTGAAAGGTTGTTAATGAAAGAACATCATAACCCTCGTTAGGAAGTATGATACTGTTGTATGCATTTGTCATTGCTGTTTTTCTATCCGAAGGAAAGGAAGCATATTTAAAAGTATAACCCATAAAAATTCTCCTCTCATACTTTTGTTTTTAGATTGTTTTTCATGCTTTAGGATTTTAACAGGTTATTGCAATTATGATAAAAATAGATATTGCATCAACTGCAACTATGGTATATCATATTGAGACAGAGGCTCACTGAATATTCGTTTATTTAAAAACTTCCGAGGTTCGAGATGAGGGAATATAAAGGAGCCTTTAATGTTATTTGGTGACTTTATATATATCATAGCATGTTCACCTCCTTTCGTTTACAAGGGAATATAGTTAATTGCGAAACTCTGAAGTCCTTGCCAATGCTGTATTTTTACTGCTTTATTATAGGATTCTCCTCCGCAAAACTCCAAAGCCCTATATTTTTAAGCCATTTGCATGTGGATAACTTTACTGGAAATTGTTTATAACTTTCGGCTTTTTATGTTAGGTTTCAAAAATTTGTAATTCTGTGTCTCGGAACCCGCATTGTACCATTAAAACTTTTTCAAGTTATCCACATTTTTCGGTTTTTTAGTTTCGCAATTACCTAACAAGGGAATAATCTTATTCCTTTGCTATATAAGACAGGAGAAGAGGGAAAAATGTTTCATAATTTCCTAAATTCGGTTCATATTTCCTACTAAGGTGGGTAAAAAGTCTCATCTGTTGTAGGTATAATTTACTTTTAACTGAAGGCCACGTTCCAGAATAAGAACGTGGCCTTTTATACCGATTTGTTACTGTTTACAATGTTTTTTGTTTGTACCTCGTAAAAAACATAATACCGGATTGTTGGCAACATAGGTATATAAATTGAGTCCGTCACCTCTGAAGGTGTCTTCCTGCATAAACCTTCCTATGCTTGGGTTATAGTATCTTGCTCTTAAATAATATTGGTCAGTAACTGAATCATGCAGTTCTCCCGAGTACTTGAATCTGTTGTCTACTTTTTCAACACTGTCCAATATATTACCAAAGGCATCATAGCTGTAGCTGTTTACTACTTCTCCTCTTCCATTGTAAGAGCGGTAACATCTCCGTGGGCATTGTGGATATAATAATAGGTATCCTTGTTACTGTCCTCTTTTTCCAATATCGTATGTCCCCGAACTATTCTGTCCTTCAATCCCCAATTCTCGTCAACTTCACATGCTATGTTTCTTCCATTGTATATGTACCTGTTGTATTTTCCGTTTTCTATCGATACCGTCCTTAAATTCTCAGCATCATATATGTTCTCCATATATGTTCCGTCAGGATTCTGTACTCGTACCAGTCTATTAAATCCGTCATAGCTGTATAATTTACTTAATTCGCCTCCTTTCTCTCTTATGAGGTTTCCTCTTTCATCATACTCATATTCCGTTGTCAACCCGTTCTTAATCCGTTGTAATAATCTATTGCAATTATCATACTCATATTGCTCCAATATGTCTCCAAATTCCCTCTTAAGTCTGTTGCCGTTGGCATCATAGGTAAACCTCTCTTTTATCTAGCCTGGGTACATTACCTCCTGTAAGCGGTTTAAAGCATCGTATCTGTAGGATGTGACATTCTCATTTTCCTCTTTTAGAATCTGGTTGCCGTTTCCGTCATAGGCATACCTGTACATAATCATCTCTTTGCCCGACGGATCCATATTTGAAAGTCTTGTTATCTTCTTATCCAGATTGTATTCATATTTTGCACTTACTCCGCTTCCATACAATATCCGGGCTATGGTGCTATCTGTATTGTATTCGTACTTTGCAGAAATTTTATCTCCATTGGATACTGCTGTTACCCTTCCCAGCATGTCGTATGTATATTCCACTGGTGTTCCGCTTACATCGGTTAGTCTGGATATAAGTCCGTTTTTATTGTAGTCATATTGCAGTACCTCTTTGCCATTGGTGGCCTTGCTCTTCAGTCTTCCTGCCAAGGTGTATGTATACGTATGTGTCGTACTGCCGCTTATTGACGCAGCCAGACTTCCGTCAATATTATACTCGTATTTTTCCACCAATCCTTCTTCTTCCCAACGGCTGGTAATATTATTATCTGCGTTATAGGTGTAATAGGTACTGTGTCCGTCTTTCCCTATCCTTTGCACTCTTCTTCCCTGCCTGTCATATTTGAAGGTTATTTTCCTTCCTGCCGGGTCTATTATCTCAGACAGGAGATTTAAGCTGTTGTATGTATACCTGGTGGTATTTCCGTTGCCGTCGGTGGTGGATATAAGGTTTCCTGCATAGTCATAATCACATTTTATGTTGGTACCGTCAGGCTCCGTTACGTTTATTATTCTTCCCCACAGATCCAGAGTGTACCTTGTACTGTTTCCGTTGCCGTCAACTATTCCGGTTATGTTACCTTCTGCATCATAGGTGTACTGCTGGCTCTTTCTGCCTTGAAGCTTTGCCTCCGGTGTTGTTATTTCCAGAAGACGTCTTGCCATGTCATAACCAAATTCCACTCCATTCCTGTCATTGTCATTATCAGCCGATTTATAGCCCATTGAGTCAATTTTCCTGATTATTTCTCCCGCTGTGTTGTATATATTCCTTTCTACCACTATCCCCGCTGCATTTGTTATCTGCATAAGCCGGTTCATTGAATCATAAAGGTATGTTGTACCCAATCCGTCATCTTCTTCGGGTACATAGTTTTCCGGATCCACATATTTTATGATATTTCCTGAAGTGTCATAGAAAATCCTGGTGGTATTTCCGTCGGGGT
>DAOOJC010000101.1:0-5909 GCA_035384905.1 Acetivibrio sp.
ATTATCTAAAAAAGCATCCTCCCATATTAACTGAAATATTAACTGAAAAATTATCTGAAAGAGCATCGGATGAAGAAGATAAAGACACGTTGCAGGAAAAAAGGGACTCTAAAAAATGGATTTTTGGAAAGCAACGGGCTTTTGTATTGGGAGCATCGGCAATTGCATGCGTATATGCCCTTTGCATCACTATTCCATACATGGGTTTGGCGGCTATCGGTTCAAACCAGCCTTCCATGAAAGCCTTCGCCAACAGAGACGAAGCTGTAAACTTCTTTTTACGAGCAAAGGATTATTCTTCATCTTACAGTAGAGAACTAAATAAATTTTCACAATTTCTTTATGATTTTAATAAAGTATTTATTAACATTGCAATAATTGCAAATCCTAACTTTTCTCTCGAGCTGCCCAGTATGGGGATGAAAGCAAGCTCTGATTTTGCCTCAGGTATGGGAGGACAAAATACAGCAGGGGGAACTGAAGCTGTTTACAGTGACGGAATTTATAAAGGCACCTCCAAAACCAATGTCCAGGTCGAGAATGTGGATGAGGCTGATATTGTAAAAACCGATGGAGAGTATGTTTATTATATCAACGGAAGCAATTTATTCATCATCAGGTCAAATCCTCCCGAACAGATGGAAATAGTGTACCGGCACAATTTTTTGGAAGGCGAACCCAGGGAAATGTTTCTATACAACGATTATATAGGCGTAATAATTAGTGAAAAACGCAGAACAGTAGTCAAAACATACAACATAAAGGATCGCTCCAATCCGGTGGCTGAAAGAACTCTGGAATTGGATTGCGGTTATTTGACCTCACGAATGATAAACAATCACCTGTATCTGGTTACAACATCATATGTAAGAGACATTGATTACCCGGAATATTCCGATACTTCAGCAAACGATTCCATTGTTGAAATGGATTATAAAGACCTGTTTTTGATGAACAACCCCAGCAACGATTATGTCAAAATGAATGTAGTCGCTGCCTTTCCTATAGATGATGCCGGAAGTGAGGCTCAGGTAAAGGCGTATATCGGCGGAGACGGTGAGAATGTTTATGTATCTACTAATTACATTTATATCGCTGATGAAATAGCCGATACAACAGTTGTCAACCAGCCTATAAGAGACTTTTTCGACTGTCTTTCGACGGATGATTCGTTATATTACGAATACCAATATGCAACCAATATATACAGGATAGAAATAAATGACGGAACCATCGGAAAATTTGACAGTGCTTCCGTTCGCGGTGCTGTACACAATCAGTTTGCAATGGATGAGTACAACGGATATTTCCGGTTAACCACTCAGACCGGCAGATGGAGCAGTGCCTCGAGCAATGTATTTGTCCTGGACGAGAATATGAAGCTTTGCGGTTCTTTAAAGGGGCTTGCTCCGGAGGAGCATATTTATGCATCAAGGTTCATGGGAGACAGACTCTATCTGGTTACCTTTAAACAGGTAGATCCCCTTTTCGTAATAAGCCTTGAAGACCCGCGTGATCCCAGGGTTCTTGGAAAACTGAAAATACCCGGCTACAGTGAATACATTCATCCCCTCGATGAAAACCACATCATAGGTTTCGGTAAGGATGCTGTCGATAGTGTAACTGGCAACTTTGCATGGTCTCAAGGGGTTAAAATTGCTATCTTCGATGTCACCGATGTTAACAATCCCAAGGAGAAGTTTGTTGAAATAATAGGAGACAGGGGATCCGACTCACCGCTTCTTCAAAACCACAAGGCATTGATGTACATGAAGAACCTTGAGCTTATGGCTTTCCCAGTATCGGTAGTAGAAAACTATCCCGTGAATGATTACTACCAATACAATGTATTTCAAGGTGCATATGTATATAATGTAAACAGTACCGAAGGATTTAAATTAAGGGGTAGGATTACGCATTTGAACCAGCCTTTACAAGATATTTGGCAAAGTGCCCAAATTGACAGAATTGTGTATTCCGACGGTGTATTATATACCTTGTCGGGAGAAAAGGTAAAAGCAACAAAATACACGGATATGAAGGATATGTCGGAGGTGCCGCTTCGTTAGACTGCGGCGGTTCGGTTAATTGAAAAGATGAGCGTGCAATACCTTTGAAAAAGGGAAATATGTAGTATCCGTGAAAAGGGTGCATGTGGTATCCGTGAAGAAAAGTATTCCAGAAACTTAAGTTTCGCATGTCTAGAGCCTGTAAATACTCCTCGGGGTCGAGCAAAACTCGCTTCGCGTAGGAGGATGCTCTCCCTTTCCTCGTCGTATTAACAGGCTCTACAACTTGCTTCACAATGTTTCTTCCATATTTTTCTTCACTTAAAAACTACGTGCCCATAGTTAAAATTCTAATGCTCTTCCCCATCTATTGTAACTGTCCTGCTGCCTCCGTCCCATCCAACATTAAACCTTAGACCCTCTGCAATAAACCGCACAGGAACCAGTGTTCTTCCATTTATAATTGATGCGGGAACGTCAAGTTCCACCTCTTGATTATCAATAAAAGCTGTTTTACTTCCAATCTTCAGCACAACTTTCGAAGAACCCCGGGTGATTGTGACGGTATGTTCCTTCTCATCCCATGATACTTTAGCACCCATTTCCTCAAAAATAGCTCTTACAGGTACAAGGGTCCTTCCGTCGACTATCCTCGGGTACACATCAAAATCCACTTCTTTTCCGTTAACCTTGACCTTTACAGGGTACAATACCGTTTCATCGGCATTGTTCATCATATCTTTTATCATGGCACCGGTACCCTGAATAATTACGGGATTGCTTTTGGGGTCAAGCCATTTTAACAATTTAAGCATATTATCCTCGGATACGGCAATACAACCGCTGGTACCGGAATTTGAATCCTTCCAGATATGCAAAAAGATTGCACTACCTTTGCCCGCAATAACCGGATTCATGTTGTATTCTATTACTATTGAATACTTGTAGGGCGTTATATTGAGCCTTTCAAAAGACTTCCACCTGTCATTCGGGTTTCCTCTGTACTCCACCCAGGTATTGTATTCTGCAGAGGTAATGTCATCAATCCAATAATCGTTTTCTGTAACCTTTCTGTAGGGAAGCTTTGTAATTGAGGCACCGTACGGTACTCCGAAGGCATGTCCAATTCTGAAAATTCCGGCAGGGGCTTTCCCGTCGCCTTCGATCTTGTTTGTTGAAAAGCCGTTTTTCCCCACAACTGCCTTCATTGTATCAAAGGACTTCACCCAGCCCTCAGGTTTCCTTTCATAGGCATCAACAGCAGCCTTATAATCGCCTTCATAATTTGTAGAAACCACTATTACCTGCTTTGACCCGTTTAAATCAAACAGTTTCTCCAGAAAGGACGTTATGCTGTCCGCTTCCCTAACCTCAACGAAACCAAAAAATGAGCCCGCTATACATACAAATAAAAAGCAAAATAAAAGTCTCTTCAATTTAAACAATTCTCCTTTTATTTTCTCTTTTTTTAAATCGAATTATATGACGGTGCCTTCCAAAGACCAGGTCTTTACACTGTCTATTCTTACATTGACAAGTTTTCCGATCATGTCTTTGTTTCCTTCGAAATTGACAATTTTATTTCCCCTTGTCCTTCCGGTATAAACCTTGTCGTTATTCTTGCTCAATCCCTCCACAAGGACTTCAACTTCTCTTCCTAAAAATGTATCGTTTATCTCTTTGCTTATTCTGTTTTGCAGTTCAAGAAGCCTTTGGAACCTCTCTTTTTTTACATCCTCCGGAACCTGGTTTTCCATCCTGGCTGCCGGTGTGCCTGTCCTTTTGGAATAAAGGAAGGTGTAAGCATTATCAAACTTTACCCTCTCAACAATATCGAGGGTGTCAAAAAAGTCTTCCTCCGTTTCACCGGGAAATCCAACTATTATATCTGTGGATAACGTAATGTCGGGAATACTCTCCTTAACCTTCTCCACAAGATTTATATAATCCTCTTTGGAATATTTTCTATTCATCTTTTTGAGTATTTCACTGCTTCCTGCCTGAAAGGGCAGGTGCAAATGCTCGCACACCTTTTTACAATCCCTCATTGCATAAATAAGCTCATCGGACAAATCCTTCGGATGCGATGTCATGAACCGTATCCTTTCAATCCCGGGCACCTTGTCCACCTCACGAATCAGCTTTGCAAAGTCGGTATCATCTCCCAGGTCCTTTCCGTAGGAGTTCACATTCTGTCCCAGCAGTGTTATCTCCTTAAACCCCTGACGTCCTAACAACATAACCTCATTCACAATGTTGTCCAGGTTCCGGCTTCTTTCCCTGCCGCGGACATAAGGTACAATACAGTACGAACAAAAGTTGTTGCAGCCATACATTACCGTAACCCAAGCTTTTACTCCATCCTTTCTTTCGATGGCAATGTCCTCGGCTATCTGCCCCTCGCTGTCCCACACATCTATTACGGTTTTCTCCGATCCGATGGCTCTAAACAGAAGTTCCGGGAACTTATACAGGTTATGCGTTCCGAAAATTAGATCTACATGCCTGTAAGTTTTCTTTATGTGCTCCACAACTTCCGGCTGCTGCATCATACAGCCGCATATCGCTATAACAAGGTCGGGATTCTCCCTTTTCAGGTGCTTTAAAGGGCCAAGATGCCCATAAACCTTTTGCTCCGCATTTTCCCTTACGCAGCATGTGTTATATATTATCAAATCACTGCTGTTCATATTGTCCGATTCGGCATAACCCATTTCCGAAAGCATTCCTGCAAGCTTTTCGGAATCATGCTCGTTCATCTGGCACCCCAGGGTCGCCAGATAATACAGCTTCTTTTTACCGGTCTGCATTTCCTTCGGATAGTTTAGCTGCTTTATCTCTTCAATAAACTGCTGCTGTCTGGTCATTTCCTCTGTTGAAACATGTATGTTTTTTCTTTCCTTAGTGTTGTTATCCAATTAGCTAACCTCCAATTATTTCTTCAATCCGTAAAAATCCTTTTCCAAGCAGAGCTTTGCCCTCTCCTTGGTTTTGTCATCAGCTTTTAAAGCTTGCTCCAGAAAATCCGGATTCTTCTTCAAAAAATCCGCCATGGACTTTTTGGGATCGGAAATATACTGCTCAATCATATCAAACTGTGCACTATTTATAATACCCATATCCAAAACTTCTTTAAAGAACTCAATATCTATGTCAACCATGGCGAAGGACTCTATTCCATAAGAAGACAACAGTTCCTTTCCTCCCTGCTTCCTGTCTACAACAACAACGCTCCACTTAATCTGACCGCCGTTATTCTTTATAGCAGGTATCCAGGCCCTCTCGTAACTTGATGCTTCAGTGATAAGGTCTGCAATATGAAGAACCTTTCCCCCGTTTAAATCGGTTATTTCCTCAGATTTCCCGTCAATTGTTATCACTGAGTACAAATTTTTAAATATGGTTATGTGCGGTTTATTAATGAACTTTGCAATAATCAGCGAGAAAAACCAGTCTCTTCTCTCTCCACCCGAAACATAATCCACCTCGTCAATATCAATATTGTTTTTGATAAATGCGAGCAATTCATCTATAAGTCCCCTGTAAATATCGTCGGATTCATAATTGTTCAATGTTTCTGCAAGAACTTTTTCCGGACATTGCAGTTCATTTACTTTTTCCGTGTCAATCAGGCGTAATAGAGCATTGGCCTTATCTTCACTGCCATATAGAAAATGCGTATTTATATAGTATGGGCCTATTGTACCCGATGTATACCAAAAAGGCTTGTTCTGCGGACATACTCTTACAGCATTTGTTTCAAAAAGCCACTTTAATAATTTTTTTTGATTATTATCCATTTTAGTCTCCTCCTTCTAATTTTTTAAAATAAATATTTTTTTTTAAAATATTAAACAATTGTTTTTTTTATGGTATAATATAAATGTAATAATCTATAAT
>DAOOJC010000102.1:0-5896 GCA_035384905.1 Acetivibrio sp.
GCTTCATATTTTCTCTTCTGAAGTTCAAGCTTTTTAAGACTCATTTGATAATCACTGTCAGCCTTCATAAAGCCCAGATACAAGTCCCTAAATCCCAGTGAAAGTGCCTTCTCGGTCATTTTTCTGCTGCTATCGGTCAAATTCCAGTAATACTTCATTTGAGCCGGCAACAGCTCCGTCTGTTTTGAAAAAAGCACCTGTATATCCGGACTGTAAACAATGGTAATCTTTCCAAAAGGAGTTTCATAATCAATCCACTGGGTATTTATGCCTTTAGTCCTCTGAACAGAACTGTTGTATTGATAAAAAGCCTTTCTCACTGCAAGGTTTTGTTTTATTATGGTTCTGCTGTTTTTCAACATAATCTCGTTACCGCTGTCATAAGACAAACGGCTTTCATCCGTTGCATACGAGTGCAACACAAAGGTTAGCATTACAGCTACAATTATAATAAATATTACTTTTTTCAAGGAATACCCTCCTTCCGTTTCGAAAATGGCATGCTTTGAAGTTTTATTAATATGTCACTTTTTTATATGTAATTATTTTATGGAAGAACAAACTATCCGACAAGGGTATTGCAATAACCTGCAACCGATTTATTTTCTTCCTGCGAACAGCGAACCTATAGTCTTACCTCCTATAATGTCATAAATAACCTTTGGATTATCTCCATTTGCAATAACCATATTGACTCCTGCCGCAGTCGCAATCTTAGCAGCTGTCAGCTTGGTAATCATTCCACCTGTACCTCTCGAAGTTCCTACGCCTCCGGCACACTTTTCCACGTCCGGCGTTATCTCCTTTATAACAGAAATAAGCTTCGAGTCTTTATTTGTTCTTGGATCACAATCGTAAAAGCCGTCAATATCCGAGAGAATTATAAGCAAATCGGCTTTTACAAGCTTTGCAACAATCGCAGACAATGAATCATTGTCCCCAAACACGCGGTGGATTCCCGATTCTATTTCATCCACTGCAACAGAATCGTTTTCATTAACCACCGGTACAATTCCCATTTCCAGCAAAGCCTCAAAAGTATTAACAACATTGACTTTACCGGTCTCATTTTCTACCACATCCCGGGTTAATAAAATCTGCCCCACCGTATGACCATACTCTTGAAAAAACTTGCCATATATATGCATAAGCTCGCACTGCCCAACAGCAGCTACAGCCTGTTTTTCCCTTATTGTACTGGGCTTGGAGCCCAGCTTTAGTTTCCCGACGCCAACACCTATTGCACCCGATGTAACCAATATCATATCTCTGCCCTGATTTTTAAGATCCGAAATTGCTCTGACGAGTCTTTCAATCCTGGCAAAGTTCATCTCACCATTGTCATATGTAAGAGTTGAAGTTCCTACCTTCACCACCACTCTTTTTGAGTTTTTCAGATCCTCACGCAAATTACTGTTTTCCATTTTCTTTCCCCTACCCATTATTTATAAAAATTTTAATTAATCACTGTCCTGTTATCGAACGCAGAAAGTCAATTATATTCCCAACCATACATTCAATAACAATAGAACAAACGATTTTATATAATCCGAATAAAATATCGGAGAATATTTCTGCAAAACAAACATAAAAAACATCAATAAGAATATTATACAACTAATAATATCAAATTTCAAAATAAAAACCGGAAAATCAAAGATAATTTTAATCCTTTTAATAAATACAGGTGTTTGCTTTAAAAATGTTAAAGTCAATGTAAAAAAAATAGTCTTAAAGTTTAACCAGTTTTATATCTCCCCATGCTCCCAAACTGTCCCCTACTATAATGAGAACACCATCAACACCGTCAATGGAAGAAGCAAATTCTATCCCCTTTTCAATGTAACCCTCATCCTTGACTACATTTCCGGTAGCAGTTGCAACAGCATCAGATAGAAATGTATCTTTGGACACAATTACTACCGCATCAGCCCTGCCAAAACTTAAAGAATGTCCTACTGTTCCCGAAGATGTACATATTCCAAGGGGTGTCTTGTCAGGCATAATTTCCAGTGCTATCTTCTCACTCAGCCTTGACTTTCCTGCATATACGCCGACCTTTCTCGGAACGTCGGACTTCATAAAAATGTCACCGCCGTTTTCGACAATTACCTCATTGCACATCTTTAAAAGCCCCATACCCACAAACTCGCTTACCGCTCCGGCAACTGCTGCCATTGGCCCCACTCCTGCCTTTTTCGCTGCCTCACACATTCTCTTTATAATATCCGGGGCATCATTGCTGCAATCAATAGGCTCAAGGCTTTCAAGAAATCTTTGGTGATCTGCTATATACTCTTCAATATCCCTTCTGCAATTTAAAGCCAGCTCATACGCTTCTTTACGAAGCTCCCTGTCCGCTCCGATTCGTATATCCGTCTCCTTAATGCACACATCAAAGAATTTCAGGTTTATACCCTTAAACATGTTTCTGTATCGTCTTTCTTCGTACATATTTATTATCTCCCATATATATCCAGCATATTCATAAATGCAAATTATATTTTATAGTCTGATATCGGCAGCCAACAACAATCTGAAAAGCCACCTCCTTCAAAATAAAAATCCTTCACGATTATATCCTTCACAACCTTTATTATTTAAGAGGCATCGACAAACTCAAGAAAGACATACTTGAGCTTAAAAACTTCACAACCATTATAATTTAAGGGGTATCCTGCCCGATATCTCAAGGCCTGATTCCCCCAATAAACGTAGCTGACACAAATTATAACGTAAAGCTTCTTTTACTCACTTTTTGCAACACTTAAGTTAATTCCCGCCACTTATAAGAAGTATGGGCTGTCTTCTGCCTCATTATATCGACACGCACATGACCTTAAGGGGACATGCCTTCACACACAGCTCGCAAATCATGCACTTTTCCTTCTCAAAGGTAAGACTCCAGCTTTCTTTATCCATTTGAAGTGCTCCCGAAGGACATACAGCCGTACATGCACCGCAATGAACACATCCCTCTTCCTGCCAAATTATGGTCTTTGTAAAGAGCTTATACTTTATACCCTGGTCCTCAATATACTTAAGTCCCGATTCAATATTCCATTCGCTTCCTATCATGTCCATCACAAGCTTCCCCTGCCTGTTCAGGCTTATATCCGCATTCAAAATATTTATCTGAAGATCATAGTCCTTTATCAGATGATATGTGATGGGTTTGGTTACTTCAGCTGCAGGAAAATATAAAGAAACCTTAATCTTTTTCATTTTCTAACCCCCTTATATCAAGGGTATTAGCCTTATTCTCCAAAGGCAATGATGCCACCGGTTGTGTTATGAAAAACTCACCCTTCGTAATCTGCTGTTTCAAAAGCTCTGCAATCTCTCTTGCCTTTTTAAGGCTTGAAAGCGGAGCTGTCGGCACTTTTTTCCCACTGATTTCAATTGAGCCGCTGCGAAGCTCCTCGTAAGAAACCGATCCCAAAACAGGCTTGTTTCTCGACTGAACTCCGTAATCATATATATTGGCAAGTATCTCACTGTTTTTAATACAGGTCATAATGAGCATGTCCTCATCGAGTATCGGTATCGGAATCCCCACACCCACAAACATGGACACCCCGTATTTTTCAAATACCGCTGCCCGTATGAAGCGGGTATCCATTTGCTTAATATCTCCAATCAGTGCCAATGTACCCGCTGAAGACAGCGGAACTCCGTTCTCTCCTCTTTTCTGTCCTGGATTGTGCTGTGTTCCCTCCCATGCAACATAACCCTGGGCACCGCCAATAAATACTCTTGTGCCAATGCCTATTGTTCTGTAGTAAGGGTCATTTAAAAGAGGACTTAATTCCCCCGAAGTGGTATACGTAACATTTCCGAGATTCGGAAGCAATGTTCCCATATAAGTATGAATTATCCTGTTTGTGGTATTGGCGGCAACAGCATAGTTCTGATATACATTTCGGGGATTAAACATATAGGCTTGGTTAATATTGTTCTTATTAATATAAGTAGTTATCTCTTTTCTAGGATAGCAATCGGTGCCGTAGCTCTCGGCATAAAGCTTTATATCCTTTCCGGCAATCAGGTCTTCAATTACGTGGGCACCGCCGTATTCCATTCCCCTTGTCTCCGAAAGCTCCGTTGCTCCAATATACGCATCCACGGCAGCAATACCTGCATAGGCAGAAACATCATTGAGCCACACCTTTGTCATCCTTATCGGCGGCTCCGAATGCCCGAAGTTTATGAACATCCCTGAAGAACACATAGGACCGAAAGTACCTGTAGTCACAACGTCAACCTCTTTTGCTGCCTGCTTTACACCCTTCTCGGTCACTATATCAATTATCTCCTCAGCAGTTGCAACAACCGCTTTTCCGCATTTTATCTTTTCGTTAATCTCATCAAAACTTTTGTACCCCATTTTATCGCACCTTCTTACAATAGTATAATTACTATTATAGGTGTTTATCGAACATATTTCAATTGTCTATTTTAAATGGGTACATCAAATAAATGTAAAGAAAAATATTCCAAAAACTATTATATATTATAATTGGGACATTTACAGTATTAGTAACGATATCGTTATATTTAACATAATATAATACCAGGAATTTTTTAAGATCAAGGAGTATGTATGGATAAATACAAAAAGCTTGAAACCATTACAAACGGACTAAATGCCGCAAACAAAATCATGACGTTGCAAACCTCTGCAATTAATCAGAGGTCGAGGGATTCAGCATATATTAATCCGGCATTACTCAGCCAGATTCTGCATGTAATTGCACAGTATTCACCAGATAAAAATAAAATGCTCTTAACAAGGAGTTTAGAGAAGACGAATCGGTATAGTAAGGCTATCAGAGAACTTAAGGAGGAGGTTCTGAATATCAGGGAAAAAAACAGGATTTATAGAGATGATGTTATTAAAACCCTACATATAATAAAGCCGATTGTGGATCCCAACCGGCAGACAATAATAGATAAAATACTGAAAATCCAAGAGATACTAGACTCCTGATTTCTTTCTGAAAAACTTATTTTTTAAAGGCATATACCCTTTTATAAAAACCTTATCATAGTTTAATTCAGTTAATCCCAGAACTCCTTTTTCCACAGGAGTTCGTCTTCTTTTTACCCAGATTACCTGTTCAGTCTGTGGCCTTTTGCCCGGTTCAAATATGGAGTGCATAACAAGAAGGGCATTGCCCAACGCAGTTGTGTGCTCAGCCCGGTTTTGCATAACTTCTTTATCCGCTAACATATATAATGCTACAAGCCATATAAAACCAAATACAATCGCCACAACTCCGGTTAGTATCAATGTTTTAAAAAAATTAAATAAAAACGTATCTCCCATGTTATCCCACCTAATCAGATATAATATGTTTTTACTCTTAGACTTATTTTAACACAAATACTGTCAATTCTGCAAGGCAACTGAACAAAGTGCTTTTAAGTAATAACTCACTTAAAGAAGAGTTAAGAAAAGTATATTGGCATCAGTCAACTATGAGTATATAAATCAAAAACTCCCAAAGGCACAAATCCTTTGAGAGTCATGGTCGGAGTGGCGGGACTCGAACCCACGGCCTCTTGGTCCCGAACCAAGCACTCTACCACCTGAGCCACACCCCGTTAACCACACAATATATTTTAACAGCATTATTCGATATTAGCAAGAGTATTTTTATTCAAATTTGTTATGTTCAAAAAATATCTTCTATATTCCTAATCCAGCATTATATCGAACACCATGGATTTTACAACGGCAAAGTACTCCCGGATAAATGAGTTGGGCAGTTCATAGGGATTTGTTGGAGCCGGTATTCCATAAGCTGTGAAACCGTTATGCCTTGCAAGAATTTTCGACCGGAACAAATGGAACTCACTGGTTACGATCATTATCCGATAGTCCCGTCTTCCT
>DAOOJC010000103.1:0-5843 GCA_035384905.1 Acetivibrio sp.
CACTCTTTCTCGCGGTTTTGGTATTTATGAATGCATTTACAAAACGGAACAGCTCCTCACTATCCTCCCTGTCAGCAATTTTCTCAGCTAAATATTCTACGTACACTTCATTCTTATGCATCAAATCCAACAGTTTTTCGTAGCTGTCCGGACCGCTGATTTTTAAGGTGTTGAAAATGAACTCGACATATTCTCTATATCTTTTGCTGTTTACTTCCGAAGACATCAGCGCCCTTGCAGCAGCTGCATTTGCTGCATAACCGCAGGTTCTTTTTCTTCTGTTCTTCATCATATTTCACCCCTTTATCTTGTTAAGGAATTTAATCTGTGCTGTAATAATAACAAAACAAGCTCCCGCTTTTTCGGGAGCTTGAATTCATCATTATATATTATATTTTACTTCTCATCATACCAAGCTAAGGCTCTTGCCAGCGTATTCCTGACCTCCAAACGAAGTTCTTCCGGCTCCAGAACCTCACAGGCCGAGCTGAACTCAAGGGCCCAGTATTTCATACCCAGCATTGTTGTGTCCGGTATGGTTGCGAAAAAGTGGTTTTCACTGGTAAGATCCTTATCGAGCCGGCAGTTATCAAAACGTTCAATCACATCATCTAAAATTCTCATCTCGCATCGAAGCCTGACATGTATCTTATGGCTGTCAGCATGCATAAATACAGCGTTTTCGAGGTGCTTTTTAATATCAAAACCTTTTTCCATGTAATAATCAAATTCAAGATTGCTTCTCAACTGTGTTATCTTATCCAGCCTATAGGTACGTACTTCTTTAGTTGGTATATGATATCCCGTCAAAAAGTAGCTTCCGTATGAGCATGTGATATCATATGGGCTTACGATATAAGGATACTTTCTACCCTTGGGACAAGCTTTTTCTCCAGATTATATTCGTTATATGTAAATTCAATGTTTTCTTTTAACTCAATGGATTTCAGGATATTCTCAAGGTTAATAAATACAGCTTTATTACGTGTTTTCATACTGCCATCAGTAACTATATTCTGCTTCAGCAGTTTTCTCTGCTCATAACTTAGAAAATCAGATAATTTTGAACACATGTCTTGTATTGCATCCTGACTGATTGCGTTAGAATTTAATAATAGTTTATGCAAAAACAATATTTCACTAAAATCAAACTTTCTTGCGGAAAGGAAATACCGTAAATTACGTTTGTATCGTCCATTCCCTATACCGTTTACAGCTTCAATAATCTTGACGCCGTCATAACGGCTTTTGAAAAAAAGATTCAATTTCTCAATGTTTTCAACCACTGTTTCAGTTTTGCTGACTATCTCATTTCCGTACCTTTTCTTCATTCCTTTCACTATTTCAGTGGGTAATAATGCGTTTGTTTCGTCTGTATGCTCTGTCATAAACTCAAGAATATACAAAGGTAACATTAGATTTGGTCCCATACAATACCCCCCAATGATTAACTTCCGCCAAGAATTACATATATTATATATGGTATTAATACAAGCTAACAAGCTGACAGGCCGATACCTGATTTACTTAAGCAGAAATTTGATCTCAACAACTGCATAGTTTTCATATTTCTTATTATATTGCTCGGAAACAAACTGAACCTTTATAACCTTTCCTCTTTGAATGGGATTCTCCATCCCCGAACTGTCCCTATACTTTAGGCATAAATGGTCACAAAGAAATTCTATGATATTCTCCTGATTTTCAGTCTTATATCCCGCAATTTCATTACTGTCAGCTTCCATACCGCTGTACTTCCCTTCCCCGTGAAAGTACTTGCATTCAATAAAATGCAGCCTATACTCATTATCCTTCTTCACAACCACGGCAATATCCGGTTTGGCATTCATCATCCACCGCGGATAGGGTACATCAACCTGCCAATTTTTCGGGTGGGCTGAACCTATACTTCCTCCGTCAATACAGGCATCAAACTTTTTCTCAATATACTCTTTCAGGGTTCTGTTAAATTCCTCCTTATCAGTGTACCAATAGTCTCTCATAAAGGCGGCTTCAAGGAATACTCCCTCAATGGAGCAATCGGTGAGGCCTATAGCCTTAAGTACATCCTTGTCCATTTCCTTTATCTTATTGTGCAGATATAGCGAATACTGCCTTTTCTCCCTGGAGATAGGGTAATAAGGATTTATGTAATCATTTAGCAGAAAAACTGAACTATCGCCGGACATGCTATTATCCGTCAGGAATACTTCATCAGATTCTTCACCAATACTCCTCTTCATCATTCCGGTAATATACATGAGAAGCTGTGATCTTTCAGGATAGCTGAAGCTGTTTAAAATATCAATGATATCTCCCATATGTGAATCATAGATGTGTTGTGCAAGCAGATAAAGATTCGATGAACAGGTTTTGCAGCCCTTGGCTGTGCATTGAGTTTTGATGTGGTTCATAGTAATCATGCTCCTAAAATCATACTTTTTGTCAGTTACTGTTGCAGAATATAATTTTCCAAGTAAAGCACCAAATAAGAAATCCAATAAAATCCTACCAAATTTTTTGCTTCATGTCCAATACTTACGGGGGTGAAGGTATTTTACAGAACTGAGGATGCTTTATTCCCATAAATATTGGATTTTTTGTATAACAACACCAAAAGTCATTTTCGAAGAATTTTGTCGAATAAAAATGAGAATTTTTAAAAGGAATGTTTTTATTGATATCGAATTCAAAATCAACAAAGCCAGGAGGTGCTTGCATGAAATTAATTAACAGTCGGTTACACAAATATATACCATATCGAGAATGCAGAACAGATTAAGAATTTTATAGAAAGTAAGATTCAAAAGCCATAAAGTATCTATGACATCGAATGTACTCTGTAACTAAACAAAAGGTAATGTAAATAATTCTGTGGGTGAATGAAAAAGTTAACTCCTTTCCGGTTTAAATTTGATTATTGCAGAAAGGAGTTTACTTTCCATTCACCCACAGACTTTCATTAGGTCATTGAATCCACAATCTTAATTCTTGCTTCTCTAAATCAATGAAGTGCTCTCACTTTATCATAATAAGCCCTTTATAAAAGCTCCGTTCTCATATATCACTTCTGCACCAGACCGCAGGGAGTCATATATTTTCACTTCATCATTTTCTGGATTAACCATTACGTATCTTGTAATTGTTTTGTCCGTCAATTTTATTGGTACGGTGAATTGTATAACTCCGTCTCTTTTGTAAGAACCTATGTCTGGTCTTAGTTTTTGACCATGCCACATAACCACACTCTCTTCTTTTGTGCTTATTCTCTTTACAAGTTCTCCGTAATATGTTTTTCCGTTTATTTCAAATGTCGGGGAATTACCGTTATAAAGTTTCTCTAAATCCAATTTTGCAACATAAAGATATGGAAAACGAGATTCTAATGTCGACTCTCTTATTATTGTATAAACAGTATTTTCGTATACTTCTATATATTCTGGATTCCACTCGAATATTTTATCTTTATTTTCTTTCGCTTTTCCATCAAAAAATTCTTTGTCTTCTCCTATTTTCTTCAGTAATCCTTCAAATTTAATGTACTGTGACATCTTATGTTCTATTATAAAATCCTTTGTAATGAATTGAACTCCATCTTTTGATTCATATGTTCCTGATTCCTTTGTCTTCATGTCAATAAACCATCCCGGATATCCTGGCAGAGACCTGTTATATTTAATTTGTCATTAATAATATCTGGAATATAATTCTTTACCACATACCTCACTTCAACCTTATAATAATCCATATCTACTTTTCCATTTTCCGGATTTAACCTGTGAACAAATACACAATACTTATCTTCATGCTGATCTTCCGGCTTTTCATATCCCAGATTTGTGAGATAGACATATCCATCATGAAATATCCAGTCATATACACTGCCATGCCTCCCATCGGCTTGCATTAACCCTGTAATATTTATTGTTTCTGCCTCTTGTGGATTATCCAAATTTATTCTTTTTATTACTTCGGGAACTGCCGCTACAAAATCATACATATCATATAAATAGTTTTTATAAATGAAATTATGCTCTGAAGTGACATATTTCTTTTGTTTATTGAGTTTTTTCAGCATTTTAACTTTCTTATCATCTTTTACCCAATTCGTGATATTGTAATTTGTAGCTGTAAGACCGATACTTCCTCCCTCTTCTTCAAGCCTTGAGACAGGAGCATGATCAGGGTCTTTTGGAATATCGATATCTTCATCTATTACAGCAGCCTCAGCTGCTTCCTCCTCATCAGAATTATTCACATCCTTAGAGCATCCGGTAATTGTAAACAGCATTACAGCAGCTAATATTATTGCCAAGATTTTTACATTTTTCATCATGTGTTTTCCTCCTTGATATCATTCTAAACAATAGTTTACATAAGTGTTATACTGTTCCAGACATTTATCTTAATAATACAAAACTTGACATACTTTAGCAACTATTTACATCCATATTATTTATAGTACCAATGTATTTCCAATAACTACTTTGCCATCCTCCTCTTGGAGCAAACCAGAACCTCCGGGTATATCAACTCCGGAGGTTCTGATTTGTTTACCCTATTTATTTCTCAATATCCCCTTTATCCTCTCAACCGTTCTATTCCTCAATTCCGTAACTGCCTCAAAATTCATACATGTCACATATTTTTTCTCCAGGTCGTCATGGATAAGCTTTGCCATTTTTATCCTCCTGACGCCTTCCTCCAGCATCCGGAGGTATGTTTCCGCATCCTTTTGGAGAAGCTCTGCCTTATCCTTGAATTTGTCTTCATCAATAATAGAATCCAGATCTATTATTTTATACGCCTTCATCTCTGTTTTGGGATTTATGGTTATTCCCACTTTCAGACCCTCAACAACCAAGGTCTGCAGTCTGTCAGGGTTTAAAGGCTGATGGTATAATTCAACCCCATAGCCCTTCATGGTATATTCATCAGCAAGAAAAGAGAGTATCTCAGTAGAGACTGTGCCTACTCCCCCTTTTAGGTAATAGCAGATATAGTTGCTCTGTATTATGCTTTCAACATAATCCACCAAACCTTCCGGAGTTATTGAACTGTCAAAAAGATGCCTGACAGCTGCATTTGTATTAATGGCACTGACCCCATCCACCAATTCGTACCTCAGTTCCGTTTTAAGCTTATTCAGCTTCCCCCTGTCTACTCCCTCTCCGATAATCTCCTCCATATCGTCCTGCATTTCCTTTGCTGCCCCCAAATACCTGTATGCACTCTCAAACCGCATTTTTATCTGCTTATTGCAGTTAATAATGTAGTATTTATCCTTCACAAGCCGCGACTCGTCCCAATACTCCCCAAGATTCAGTATTTCACCAACCGCACCCGGGTGTTTGGGATCTACTACATGAGGAGCGGTTCCATCCAGCAGTGCGACATTTGCCTTTTTTATCACCACTCCGTCCAGGGATTTGTTATCTGAGGAGCAATAATGAAGCTCCACATCATATCCCAGTTTCAGAAAATCCTCTCCTATAGTCCTCATGAAGCTTGACTTTCCTGTCCCGGGGCCTCCTTTGATTACAAATATCCTTTCTGCATCCTCGGGTATGATATAGTCATAGAATGAGTAGAATCCCCTGCTTGTGTTGCCTCCCGGAAAAACCTTCTTTACCCTGCCCTTTTGTGCCATGCTTATACCTCCAAAAGAAAAATCAAATTACTATATCATATGCAATTCCACAGATTTATGCCATAAAGTTTGTATATCATGGGCTAAGGGGCAGGCTCCTCATCCCAGGCACTTATCGAGGGTCGTTTTATCAGCAGCTCCCAGCAGGTATCCGTTTGCTCCGATTTCAAATGCATCAAGAGCATAATCCCGG
>DAOOJC010000104.1:0-5838 GCA_035384905.1 Acetivibrio sp.
TGGTTGGTTTTTATCTCTTCTAACGGTTCTGCAATCCGTAAAGTATCCGAGATATCCAATATATATAAAGAATTTTCACCCACACGTTCCAAACACTTTATCCGGATTGATTTTACTGATGGCAGTTCCTTTGCCAATATGTGTGATTCTGCTTGTGATGAAATCATTGAATTGATTAAGAAAGAGTTTCCTTCGATTACATCCCGGACAAAATAACAAGTAGAATAATTAGGAAAATAATAATTTTTTTTATTATTTAATAAATTTAAACTTTTTTCAAAGTACTAGGGGGGTATTATTTATGCTTAAATCAAAAATGACTAAAGGGATCTCCTTGTGCCTGGCAGTTATGATGCTTTTGCTTGGAGTTCCACTGAATGGATTTGCTGCTGTGACTGACGAGATTTCTGGTCAGCAAGAAGGTTCTATACCGGTTGAGGTATTTACACAATCGAATGATATGGAGCCGGAAAAGAAATCGGAAGGGCTTGATGATTCTTCAGCTTATAGTAGTGATTCGGCACCGAGCGGTTATGTTGGTGACAATACATTTCTTGATGTACCGCAGCGCAGAATGATGGGTATGGCAAAAGCAAACGCAATAGATACCCAAAAAAAAAGTTCTTCTCATAGAAGATAAAAATCCTTGGGATAGCACCGCTAATCAAATTGTTTTAAGCGGCCTGACTGAATACAAAAAAGTCACAACAGCCGGTTTCCTGAATGAAGATTTATCACAGTACGGTGTTATTGTTTTTGCAAATGACCAACCTTTTGCAACTTATGAAAACTATGCAGAATTTAAAGAGTATTTAGAAATATTTGCAAGTATTGGTGGAGTTATTGTCTTTGGTGCATGTGATGCCGGTTGGGCAAATGGTCAATTAAACGAAGCCATTCCAGGCGATGTTACCAAGTCTAATCATTATGAATGTTATAACTATATTGCTAATCCCACGCATCCGATTGTTACCGGGGCATTGACAAATAACGATTCATTGACGGATTCTGACCTTGCTTCCTATTACTGTAGTCATATATCGTTTAATGAAGAGTCATTGCCTCCCGGGACAACTGTAATTCTTAGGGAGACAAGAACCAATAAACCTACGTTGATAGAATATCCTCTTGGAAAGGGACGTGTTATTGCGTCGGGTTTGACTTGGGAACACAATTACAATCACTGGGGTAGAACTATTAACGGCGTGAAGGTCGGCAATTTTGCCAAGGCAATGGATGACATGTTTTCTTATGCGATTAGGGTAAGTAGTATTGATGTGAAAGAATTGCACTTACTTAAAGAATGGCGTCTTAAGAAAATTGCACACTCAATTACCGTAGCTGACGGTTCATCTCAAAGCGGTGAATTTTTACCGATTGCCGGTGCAACAGTGACAATCGACGGGAAAAAGTATGTAACTGATGAAAACGGTCAGGTCTTTTATAATGAGAATTATGGACTTCATACGGCCGTTGTTTCAGCTTCAGGTTATTACGAACGCAAATTAATGTATAATATGCAAGAACGTACATCCCGTATCTTCTTTTTGGAAAAAAAGGTTAACGATGGACTGCCGTATATTATTCAGACTAATGGTGTACGCAACTATTCCGGAATTTATCTTGATCTGCGTGACCAGGCATTGCATTATACCGAAAATAGAACTGATGTAGCTGCTCTTGTTATTGACGGTAACTGGAATGGCCATGGAGCCGGCAGGTATGTAATTTATCAAGACCCTGTGGTGGGTGAACCCGGTAAGTATATTTCATCAACTACCGGAGTATTCACATTTTCTCCCGGAATGGTATTTAAACCCAACAGGCAGGTTAAGTTGAAGATGATCGCTGGCGACGGAAAAGAGTCCAGGCCGATTAATTTAAAACTTGTCATTGACAGAGCACCTAGTCAATATGGAGGAGGAAATAACGGCGGAGGAAACGGTGGCGGAAATAACGGCGGAAATAATAATGCCGGACTTAAAACGGGTGTTGATAAATTTGATTGGATTGGGAACCATCCTGTGCAATCGGATAACGATATCTTTACTAAAATTTTGACGACCGACATGTCTATTTCCAGTGAATTGATACCGATTGAGATATCATCTGAACGCGATGACGATGGTACTACTATTTACAAAGGGGTTATAGGATTTATATCCGGATCGGCAACCAAAGATCTTCTTACGGGCAAAGGTGAAGGTTTTGCTATTGAATCACCTTGGGATGAACCCAAGAAACAAATCAAGGGCTACAAAACTGCCGGTAACCCCAAGGCGTATTTTAATAATCTCAAAAGAAAGTACGGAAAAGATTGGAAACCATCGAAGCTGTCTGCCACATTTGATGTTGAAGTCAATGCTTGCGGTTACCTTGAACTGAAAGTAGGTCAAAATGGAAATATTATTAGTAGTGATGGTGGTATTGTAATTGACGCAAGTGGAGATTTTACAATAGGGCGTACTTTTATGGCCGGTCCGGTTCCGGTTTATTTTGAAATTAAGCCGGGAATCGGCTTAGAGGTAAACGCCGGTATAGAATTCTATAATGCCGATGCCGGTGGACTGGGTTTTAGACCGCATTTTGGCAGTCTTACATTGGAAGTTCCCCATATAACGCTTGAAGGGGGAGTAGGTGTTCGTGGTGTGGCTACCGTTGGATTGCAAGGTAGTGGCTCTCTTAACATAGAGTTTGAACCAGGTAATAAAACTAATGGATCGCTTGAATTTGGGGGAGCAATTCGTGTAAAAGTAATATTTGTAGTTGACTATAAATGAGATTTTTGGAATACAAGTATTAAGTTGTGGCCAAAAGATAATAAGATGTATAGATTATTTGCAGCGCGGAGTCTTTCGTTTGAAGAGGCCGAATTGTCCCTTGCATCCAGAGATTATTTAGATGACTGTACTGCTTGGAATGGCGGAGAAAACAAGTTTTTGAAATTATCGGCGAATTCCGCTGATACGACAATAAAAACACTTCAAGAAGGTGTTATGCCCGACGCACTTCCTCAATTACAAAAGGTGGGAGATAAACTTGTCATGCTGTTTTTACGTGACGTACCCGAACGCATGACGGGCAACCATACTCAATTGGTATATTCGGTGTTTGACGGCGGTGTTTGGTCGGAACCGAAGCCGGTATGGGACAGCGAAACGGCAGACTTTTTCTTTGAAAGTGTAGTTGATGACGGCGAACTATATGTTGTTTGGCAAAAATTAAAGTCAGTTCCTACAAAAGAAACACCGGAGGATTTATTAGCTGAAGTTGCACAAAATTCTGAGATCTGTTTTGCAAAGTGGAATGACGAAACAAATGAATTTACATCTCAATCATACCTTACAGATGACGATGAATTGGACATGTATCCTAATGTAGCGGTAAGGGATGATTTAGTGTCGGTTGTTTGGGTGACCAATGATGAAAATGATCCGACCGGGGAGTCCGGGAATTACATAATCAAGAGAAAAGATATAATAAATGATGCTATGGGAGATGTCAGCGAACTTTATTCTACAACCGAATTTGTTACTGAGATGGCTGCAGGATACTCGGATGAAGAACTGCATATACTTTATGCTGTTCTAGAAGAGGATGCGGAGAAATCCAATATTTATTTATTAAAAGGGGGAGCTAGTGAATCCCTCACCTCGGGAAATGAGTCAGCATCACTGCGATTTGTAAACAATGTATTCCTTTGGCAGTCAGAAGGTGCTATTTACCGGTACGACCCAACAACTCAAGTACTTGCACAAATTATTACCGGTGAAAACGGAAGTGCGTCTTCATCGTATAAATATGCAAGCAATGGAACAAAGTCCGCAATAGTTTGGGTAGATTCTGAAAAGAATGCCGATACAGGTAAAGACAGTTCAGTGTTAAAGGCATCAATTTTTGCCGATGGAGAATGGAGTTCACCAGTTGTTTTACTGAATAATCTCGATACAAACATATCATATATGGATATAGAGCTATTGGAAAACGGTGAGTATGCTGCTATTTTAAATACAGCATCTTTTTCTGAGGATCAAGAGGTAAAAACATCTCTTAAATTTGCTGCGATTTATCCTCACAATGATGTTGAATTACTATATGCGGCAGTCGATAAGGCAAATGCACAAAGCAATAAGCAATCATTGACTATCTATCTGGCCAATAACGGCGATTCGGTGGTTCCGTCGATTGAATTAAGTGTAGATGCTAACGGCAATAACTATTTATACAAAACATTGGATGTGTCGCTAAGCCCGGGAGAGCAAATTGTATTAACGGAGGATATAGATATATCATCTATTAACAGTGTAACAGCAGCCGATGTAACGGTTAATATCGATGAAGATTCTGAACCGGACAATAACAGAGCACAAATTACTTTAGGGCATGTGGACGTTTCATTAAGCTTAGATACCTATGACCTTGGAGATTCTGTTGTATTTGCATTAACGGCAAGAAATGAAGCAAATACAGTGGCACATTCTGCTATCAGTATAATAGAGGATTCTCCCGAAGGTATAGTTTTAGATGTAAAAAACATTGGAGAAGTTGGCTGTGATGACAGTGTTCAATATTTATATCAAATAGACAAAACGCAAGTGCAATTTGATGAATTCAATTCTAAGACCTACTTTTTCAATTTAGAATCCCTTGAAGAAGATTGGAACACAGAAGATAACCAACTGTTTTATGTCGTCTCCCAAAATCCTGATGAAACAGATGTGGACCCGGAAGGGATAATGGAAGAGGTTAAAATTGTTCAACCGACTTCGGTAGATATTTCAGTAAATAAGCTTCATTTTGATTCGGTTGACAGCGATAGCGTTCAGCTTAGTGCTGATATTTATCCGGCAAATTCTTCAATCAATAATATCCTTTGGTCAGTTGAAGATCCGGATATCGTATATGTTGATTCAGAAGGATTGGTAACTCCGCTTAGACCCGGTACTACAACCATTACATCAAAGGTTTCGGATGAAGTATATGATACAATAACTGTGACTGTAGCCGATCCTTCCACCTTATATAAAATATCCGCAAAGGCAGGTACAGGTGGCACAGTTTCAGGAGCCGGTACCTTTGCATCCGGGACAGAAGTAAAATTGACTGCAAAGCCAAATACCAATTATTCATTTGAAGGTTGGTATGAAGACGGCAAAAAAATTGATGGAACGGGTGCTGCGTACACATTCAAAGTTTCAAAGGATAGGATACTTGAAGCGCGGTTTATTTATGATGTATCCGGCGGTGGAGGATATACTGGCGGAGGTGATAAATCTATTTCAGCTGCTTTGGATGTCAGCGAGTTTAAGTTCGATAAATCTTCACCCACGGATATTACGGTTAAGCTTTCTTCAGGAAGCTATACATTCCGCGAAATTAAGAACGGAAGTTATACACTTATTCCTCACCAGGATTATATTGTGAACGGAAATATGTTTACTATAAAAGCAGCATATTTAGAAACCCTTGAGGATGGTCAAGCCACACTTACATTTACTATGAGCGGAGGAAATAACCCGGTGTTGACCGTTACCGTTGAGTCCGGAGTTTCCCCGGTAACCGAAGGTGATGGAGTGCTTCTAAACGGAAAAGAAACTAATCTCAAATTTAATCCGGATGGCAGTGTCACTATAAATGAAGAAGACATCAGCGAATTATCCAAACCCGTTATTCTTACTTTGCCATACAAAGACGGTGGAAATTCTCATGCGGGCGTTCTTAAAAAAGATGGACAGGATGTTGTAATGCCATTCTCCGTATACAAGGACAATACAATGATTATATTGATATCGGAACCGGGGACTTATGGTGTTGTAAACAATAAGAAGAACTTTAACG
>DAOOJC010000105.1:0-5835 GCA_035384905.1 Acetivibrio sp.
AAACAGCCGATTTAAAACCATTTAAATTTAAAGCAAATCTTTAAGAAATATTGGATGTATATCCCATTGCATTAAGGGTTATAATTCTACTATAACTGTGCCCTTTTCCTACAAGCAGGCACATAACGGTAGAAGGGGATTATACATGAAAAGAATGCCGGGAAATTGGTTTTATTTGCTTTTAATATTAATAATACTATTTACAATAGGGTGTATGAGGCTTTATTATAGTAAGGGGGCTTCTTATGCTGTCATTGAAAAAGCATTTAAAGCTTCCGGAGCTAATTTTGTCAGCAGCGAATTTTACGTCAATGCTGAAGTGGGGGATGAGAACCAAAGCTTTGAGGATCTTTCCGCAATGGCGGATGACCTTGCGGGGGATTTGAATATTGAAAAAAACGAGTTGTATTCAAGAAGACTTATAGAGAATGACTCTATTGACAAAATAGAGATAATTGGAACTTCTGAAGAAGGAAAAAGAATAAATATCTGTGCACAATCGGAAAGAAACGCCGATAGCAGAGTTAAATCCTACATAACGGTAAGTGTTACTGTGGATTCTACGAAGTTTGAAATTGAGGATATATATGGAGGCTTACTCAAAACCTTAGGCAAATACAAAATCCATCCAAAGGTAAATACCTGTATTACAGGGTATTTTGAGGGGAAACTGGATTATGCCGCATTGAATGAAGTAAGCAAACGGGTACTTGAACACGCGGGTGCGAAAAAGGTAAACGGTATAACGGATAGTAATTTGATAAGTGTTTCGGCTTATTCTCCCGGTATAGACAACACTATACTGGAAAACGGGAAAAAGGTTAACATGAATCTGGCAATAAGATATAATTCATACGAGAAAAGAACTTATATCTGGATTGCAATACCGGTTATAACCATTGAGTACTGAGAAAATGTCCGTGAAAAAGTACATACAAAAGACAAAAAACAATAAAAAAAACGAAAGGAAGAATCGATGTGCCTAAACTAATTGTAACCGAAGGAAAGCCCTTGAGGGGAACGGTAAGAGTAAGCGGTGCAAAGAATTCGGTGTTGCCCATTATTGCTGCCTCTATTTTAGGTGACGAGGAAAGCATTCTTGAAGAGATACCAAATCTTACCGATGTTAATATCATGTGTGATTTGTTGGAGTCTTTTGGCGTAAATGTTGAGTTTTCAGAAAACAAATCCAGACTTCGCATTGCTTTGAAGGATATAATAAATACAACTGCACCCTATGAGCTGGTTAATAAAATGAGGGCATCTATTCTTGTTATGGGACCTCTTTTAGCCAGAACGGGCACAGCCAAGATTTCACTCCCCGGAGGTTGTGCAATAGGTACCCGGCCGGTGGATCTGCACCTTAAAGGCTTTGCTGCAATGGGGGCAGAAATAAATCAGGGACATGGCTATATAGAAGCAAGAGTAAACGGAAGACTTAGAGGAAGTAAAATATATCTGGATTTTCCCAGTGTCGGTGCCACCGAAAATATTATGATGGCAGCAGTATTGGCAGAGGGGCAGACCATAATTGAAAATGCTGCGATAGAGCCGGAGATTGTAGACCTTGCCACATATTTGACAGCCATGGGAGCGGACATCAAGGGAGCAGGGACCGATACGATAAAGATAAACGGTGTTCATAGTTTAAGCGGTACAAATCATGCTGTGATTCCGGACAGGATTGAGGCAGGAACCTTTATGGTGGCTGCGGCGGTAACCGGTGGAGATGTGGTGGTGGAAAACATCGTGCCGGATCATGTAAAGCCTATAACGGCGAAGCTTAGAGAAGCAGGAGTTGAGGTTTCTGAAGAGCTTTCGAGCATACATGTAAAGGCAGGCACTGATATACGGCCTATTGATATCAAGACCCATCCTTATCCGGGTTTCCCAACGGATATGCAGGCACAGATGACCACTTTGATGACCAAGGCCAACGGAACCAGCATGGTTATTGAAACAATTTTTGAAAACAGGTTTATGCATCTGGCGGAGCTCAAAAGAATGGGTGCCAATGTTAAAATTGAAGGAAGAAGTGCAATTATTGAGGGTAAGCCCAAGCTTACCGGAGCGGTGGTGAGGGCTACGGATTTGAGGGCCGGTGCCGCACTTATTCTGGCCGGACTTATAGCTGAGGGTGTTACAGAGATTACGGAGATAGAGCATGTAGAAAGAGGATATGTGAGAATCGACCAAAAGCTCAACGCCCTAGGTGCAAATATAAAAAGAGTTGAGGATGAAGTGCAGGAATAACACAGAGGAATCAGGGGGATCACAGGGGGACACAGGGGGACGGTTCTTCCGTGTTAAAATAGCATGTACATATTAAAGGACGCAGATGATGCGTCCTTTAATTATGATAATTTCACGGGTAAAGGGGAGGGACAAAATGGATAGAGTAATCAGTAAGTACTATGTTGGGTTTTAAGGCGAACCGGAAATTCGCTTGATTCGGGGTGAAGAAAATGTATTTTAGACAAAGATGCACAAAATGTTTTAAGCGAAATGTTGGAATATTTAATAGATGCCAAGTCCGGTAACAATACTGCTTGGATAGCTTATGAGTAAGTTCCTGTGACCATTTTTCATTATCTAAAAAAGAATAACCGAAAGCTTGCAATCATATCTATTTATTAATAACAATACAATCGGGATAAAAAACTACTAAAATCACAGGAAAAGGTACGGACAATGAAAAAGCTTTTGGGTTATTTTCTTTTAATGATAATGATAATTGTTATACTTCCGCTGATTATTGTCAGGGGCTGCAGTACGGTTATAACCGATATTGTTCCCGAGGATGATAAGAGGGAAGAACAAAAGCAGGAACAAAAGAAAGAGCAAACGCAGGCAGGAAAAATAAAGCTGAAGGTATATATAAAGGATAAGGGTACAGTTGAGGAAATGCCTTTGGAAGAATATATAAAGGGTGTGTGGCGGCTGAGATGCCTGTTGATTTTGAGCCGGAAGCCCTTAAGGCACAGGCGGTGGCTGCCCGTACATACGCATACGGGAGAATGAAAAAAATATACACTCCCAGCGACGATATACATGCCGGTGCTCATATATGTACCGATTCAGGTCATTGTCAGGCATGGATTAAAAAAGAGGATGCCCTCAACAAGTGGGAATCCTCCAAAGCCTCGGATAATTGGAAAAAGATTGAGAAGGCTGTCTTGGATACGGAGGGACAGATTCTCTTATATGAAAACAGTGTCGTAAACCCCGTATTCCATTCGAACAGCGGCGGGATGACCGAGAATTCGGAGGACGTATGGGAGGGAACGGTCGTTCCTTATCTCAAAAGTGTTGTAAGTGAAGGTGAGGAAGCCAGTGCGGGATATGAGGTTGAAACGGAATTTACAAAAGAGGATATAGTTCAAAAATTAAAGGCACAATATCCGGATATCAAAGTAGGCAAAGAGGACCTTTTTGATGAAATGGAGGTTCTTGAACGGACCGATGCGGGAAGAGTGAAAAGCATTAAAATAGGAGACAAGACCCTTAAGGGCACAGAGTTTAGAAGTCTTTTAGGGCTCAGGTCAACAAATTTCATCATAGAAGATGTGGATGACTCCAAGCTCAAAATAACCACCAAAGGATACGGGCACGGTGTGGGAATGAGTCAATGGGGAGCAAACCACCGGGCTAAACAGGGAGATGACTATGAGGAAATTCTAAAATACTATTATCAGGGCGTATATATTGATTCGATTGAGAATATGGAGCTTATATTGGGTACTAAAGAGGAATAAATATTTTTTACCTCTATGTATATTGTTGCCATAGGCGGAAACAATAATATATGGAGGTGGAAAAAGTGGATTTTAAAAAATTGTTTCCAGATAAGAAGGTTACGCAAAAAAAGATTTTGGATTTTTTTGATAAAAAAGGATTTTATATTGTTTTAGTATTGTGTATAACCATTATTGGAGTCACAGCAGCACTTGTTACAACCCATAATATTACTTCATCCAAGAACTACGGCAACGATAATATCATTTCACCGGATATGGCAAGCGGCATAATGGATGAAGACGAAAGCAGTACTTACTTATTGGAGGATGAGTTTGACATTGGTAATGCAGAAGAGGCAGCGGCAAAAACATCAACGGAAACCGGCGAGCCCTCTGATGCTGCAGCAAGTCCAACTCCCAAACCGACAGAAGAACCGAAGAAGACGGAGTTACCCAAAGAGCAAAAGGCTACTGAGCCACCAAAGGATGAGAAAAAGCCGGAGGCTAATACTAAAAATAAGACTGAGGCAGCAAACGCTGCAAGCAATAGCGAAAATGCAAAACAGACCTTTGCAATGCCGGTATTTGGAAAAGTGACCCTTGAATTTGCAATGGACAAGCTGGTTTATTCAAAGACATTGGAGGAATGGAGAGCACACAGCGGCGTAGATTTAAGAGCAGACAGGGGAACACCGGTAAAGGTTGTTGCCGACGGTGCGGTAACCGAGGTCAAAAATGATCCAAGGTTTGGTGTGACCGTAATAGTGGAGCACTCAAACGGTATTAAGACTTTATACGCAAACCTTGCCAATGCAGATATGGTTACTCCGAACCAGAAGGTTAAGCAGGGAGAAGTAATAGGAAGTGTCGGAAACACAGCGGTAATTGAGTCGGCTGAGCCTCCGCACCTGCACTTTGAAGTGATAAAGGACGGCAAACCGGTGGATCCCGGTGCTTACCTCTCCTTATCTTCAGAGATATTAAACGATAATTAATAAGCTATATTGAAAAAGGAAGCTGCCTTAAAGAAGCGTTCACTTAGGGATTGAAGAAAAACTTAACTGAACAGCTTCAAGCGGGGCAAAAAAGACCAGTCACAATCAAGCGTATGTTCTTGAAGTGACTGGCCTTTTCTGTTATATTTTTGTCTCTAGGTTATCTATTATTTTCCAGTTAACTGTATTGATTTAATGAGAGATGCTACTGCTGTAACAGATATTAAACAAATTGACGCATCTCGTTTTGTAGCCCCTCTGTCATGAGTAAGTTGATTCGCTAAATCTACCGCTGATTTTGTAAACTTTATCACTTTTTCTGAGTTCTCTGCAAGTTCAATTTTCAGGTAGGCTTCAAGCATTCGCTTTACATCAGTTTTACTTGCTTCAACTCCATCCAATGTTGGATGCTTTTCAGAATCAAATACCTGTTGTGCAATTGTTATAAGTGTTTCTCGTCCAATCATACCAATTGCTTGAAACTTTTCTTCATTGTCAGCTGTATCGAGTCGCAATTTCATTTCTTCAAGCGCTCGATCGACACGTTCCCATCCTGTAGTCTGATACTTTTCAAGATATAGTGGACTTAATGAAAACCGTGAAAAACGCTCAATCAGCCTCTTTTTTAATTCTTGAACACGGCTATTGCTTTCAAATTGTGGCAACTCACATAGTTCTTTGATAATGACAAATTGTTGCTGACCATTGAACTCGCGTAAGTTTTTATATAATGCTGTGCGTTTATTTGGAACTATACTACCGAATTTTCCGAAATCAGGGCTTGTAATAGGGATTTTAACACCAAAATCCACAGCATAAATATTACAATATTTCACAATCTGTGTCCCAGTTAAACCCTGATTAGTATCTGCCAATATATCTGAAGCATATGAAATAAAAGTCTCATCAATTTTTTCTATTGCCATAGTTATCCTCCTAATGCTCTTTACGAATAAAAATTAATCCGGTCTTCTACCACATACACCCTTCTTACACCAACCCTAAATACTTCTCAAAGAATAACATTAGTTTTTCGATAATTCCTTGCTTTTTCGCGGCTCTGCCTCCGCCAAAGCGAGATACAGGTGGCATGATTTTATCAA